>ONGV01000017.1 GCA_900317445.1 uncultured Eubacteriales bacterium
AACAACTTAGAATGGACTAAAGCTATATTATTAACAGCTCAAGAAAACAATTCACCAGTTATTTTAGGTGTTTCTGAAGGTGCTGGAAAATACATGGGAGGATATGATGTTGTAGTTGGCATGGTTAACGGATTATTAAAAGACTTAAATATATCTGTTCCTGTTGCTCTTCACTTAGACCATGGTAGCTTTGAAGGAGCTTACAAATGTATAGAAGCTGGATTCTCTTCAGTTATGTTTGATGGTTCTCACTACTCAATAGATGAAAACATAGCAAAGAGTAAGCAATTAATTGCAGATGCTCATGGTAAGGGATTATCTATCGAATGTGAAGTTGGATCAATCGGTGGAGAAGAAGATGGTGTTATAGGAGCTGGAGAAATTGCAGATCCTGCTGAATGTAAGCAAATAGCTGATCTAGGAGTTGATATATTAGCTGCTGGTATTGGTAATATCCATGGAAAATACCCTGAAAACTGGGCTGGATTAAACTTTGATGCTCTAGCTAAAATTAAAGAAACAGTTGGAGATATGCCATTAGTTCTTCACGGTGGTACAGGAATTCCTGAAGATATGATAAAGAAAGCTATATCATTAGGAGTTTGTAAGATAAACGTTAATACAGAATGTCAATTAGCATTTGCAGATGCTACAAGAAAATACATTGAAGCTGGTAAGGACTTAGAAGGAAAGGGATTTGACCCAAGAAAACTTTTAGCTCCAGGTTTCGAAGCTATAAAGGCTACTGTTAAAGAAAAGATGGAATTATTCGGATCAATAAACCAAGCTTAATTTTAACTAAAACTAAAAGGATTGTTGCAAAAGCAACAATCCTTTTTAATTATTAAAAATTATTTAAACTTTATATTAATTTCTGTAATCTCACTTTTAGTTCCAACTCTCATATCTGGTCCCCAAACTCCTAATCCAGAAGTTACAACTGAGTGCATATCCCCTTTCTTTAAATATCCACATCCATTTTCCCAAGTTAATTTAGTAAGAATATTTCCAGGGAAAAGTTGTCCATCATGAGTATGACCACACATATCTAAATCCACACCACAATCAGATAGCTCCTGTAGCTCCCTTGGCTGATGATCTATAACAAATATAGGTTTAGATTTATCTAAACCCTCTGTAAGCTCCTCTGGGCTCTTTCTGGCTTTAGATTTTTGTGCTGTTGAATAATCAATACGTCCAATTAAATAAAATTCCTTATTAATATACTCTACATCATCACTTAAAAGTTTAATATCTGCCTTTTTTAAAAACTCATCCATACTAGGGTCTATTTCTTTTTTCTCTTTTGTTTCAAAAGTAAAGCCAGCTAATATTTTTTCTTCAATATCATGATTGCCATAACATGCATAAACTCCATATTTACTTTTTATTCCTTTTAATATTTCTTCTAATTTTTCTGGATTATCTAATGCATCATAATCATTATCAAAAATGTCTCCTGCAATACATACTAAGTCTGGATTAAGTTTGTTTATTTTTTTCACCATTTTTTCCATATCTCTTGTTCCAATACTATATCCAAGGTGTAAATCTGCAACCATTACTACTTTCATTGATTTTTCTGTTCCACAAGTTTTATTTATATAAATATCATAATCAGTATTGTAAATGTGCTTTGCATGTAATATTCCATATGTACTAATAAGAATAATAAAGGATATACATATTCCTCCTGCTGTTACAAATGTTTTTTTTGATACTACTATTCTTGTGTTTTTAGCCTTTGTATGCAATACTATAATTCTTATTAAATCAAATAAAGCTACAAGTAAAATGATATATAAAAATGTTCCAAGCCAATAATTACTTATCTGTTTTAATAATCTTTGAAAACTTGAGGTAGGCAATAAAAATGCTACAACTAATGATGTGGATATAAAGGTATATAAAATTATATATACTATCTTAAACCACTTTTTCTTAAAATGCTTTGAGCACGCTTTCATCCATCTTAAATTCCAGCGTAAAATATAAAAATTTACTAAAAGATATATTGGTGCCAATATTATCGCAATCATTTTAATTCCTCCTTTGTAAAATAATAGATTATATTTTGATTATAACACAAAAAAACTGTAGTAAAATATTAAAACTTTATTTTACTACAGCCTTAAATATATATTATTTTCTTATGTAAAAAAACTTCTTATACCACAGTTTCTGCAATATTAGTTGCATGGTCTCCTATTCTTTCTAAATTACTTATTAAATCTAAGTATATTGTACTAGCATTTGCATCACAAATTCTTTCATTTAATCTAGTTATATTATTTTCTCTAAGAACTTTTTCATAATTATTTATCTTTTCTTCCACAGGTTTTATACTTTCTGCTATATTTAAATCTTTATTTTTATAACTATCTAAAGCTATTTGCACAGCTTCTATAGTTCTATCATACATATGAAGAACTTCTTCTCTTGCTTGTGGAGCTATTTTAACATTATTATTTATTTTTTCTGTAGCAAGCTCTACTATATTCTTAGCATGGTCTCCTATTCTTTCTAAGTCATTTATAACATGAAAAGTTGCACTTAAAATCTGGCTATCGCTTTCTGGAAGTTCATGAGATGAAAGTTGAACTAAATATCTAGTTATAGCTTTTTCTAATGTATTTATAATTTCTTCATTTTCATAAACTTTTTTAATTCTTTCTTCATCATTATCTATAAAAGCTCTCATAGCAAGTTCTACATTACTCTTAGATATCTCTCCCATTCTTATTGTTTCTTTTAATACTTGAGTTATAGCAACAATTGGAGTTTCTAATAAATTTTTATCTAGATATATTGGCCCATCCATTGAAATTTCTTCCTCTCCAGGCATAACTTTATTAACAATGCCAACTAATACATTTGAAAAGGGAAGTAAAACTATACTTGTTACTACATTAAATATTGTATGGGCATTTGCTATTTCTTTCCCTACATCTGAAGTTATATAAACAACTACATCTCTAAGATATCCTATAAATGGTAGCATTATTATTACCCCAACAACTTTAATTAACACATTTAAAAAGGCAGCTTTCTTTGCAGCTTTATTACCACTTGTAGATGCTAAAACAGCAGTTATACATGTCCCTATATTACATCCTAAAATTATTGGAATTGCCACTTCAATTTCAATAACTCCAGTTGAGCCTAATGCTACTAAAATTCCTGTTGTAGCTGATGAACTTTGAAGTATTGCTGTAGCAACTAATCCTGCTAAAATTCCTAAAAACACATTATTTCCCATAATGTCTATTACATCTTTAAAAGCATTAGATTCTTTAAGAGGTTCCATTGCCCCAGACATTGTTGACATTCCTAAAAACAATATACCAAATCCTAAAATAATAGCTGATAAATCCTTATTTCTTTTCTTTTTAACTGTTAAAAGCATTATAGCACCTATTCCAATAAATAGTGGTACTATTGCTTCAAAATCTAATGTTACCATTTGAGCAGTTATAGTAGTTCCTATATTTGCCCCCATAGTTACCCCTACAGTTTGAGCAAGATTCATAAGACCAGCATTAACAAAACTTACAACCATTACGCTTGTAGCACTTGAACTTTGTATTATAGCTGTTACAATTGCTCCAACAAGAACTCCCATAAATTTGTTACTAGTTACTTTTTCTAAAATATTTTTTAAATTTTCACCTGCTGCGTTCTCTAAGCCATCTCCCATAAGCTTCATGCCATATAGAAATAAACCTAATCCTCCAATAAGCTGAATTAACATTTGTATGCCATCCATCATGATTCTCCTTTTTAACAAAAATTTAATTTTCTTAATGTGGATATAATATTTTTTACTTATTTTTAACTTTATATCTCGAGGTATAATTATAACATTTTCAGCTTAGTTTTAACAATGAGAAATTTTTACTATTTAATTAATTTAGCATGAATGAGTAATCTACCATCATTAACTTCATAGGTACATGTTGATAAAGTTAATATTTTATCATCTGCTGAAAAATCTCCTATCTCTGTACCATAAATTGATTTTCCACTTAATGATTTTAAATATTTTAAATATTCTTCATCTGATGAAAAACTTATTTCATATGGATTAACACTTGCTTTTTCAACATACATAGAAAATATTTCATATTTTCTAACTGTATCCTTTGTACTTATATATATGTACTTATTAGCTTTAAAAAAGTCAATATCCTTAAATTTATTTAAAGTAGCAAACATACTTCCATCTTTCATATGATGTCCATGTATTATTGTATTTTGGTCTTCAAAAGGATTTTTATTTTCACAAGCTATAAATATTGCTCCTCCATCATTTGCTTCTTTATTAAAATTATGATGTAAATAATAAGAATTATCTGTAGTTTGAACTATAGGATAATTAACTGATGTATTAGGTACTGTTATCCATCCTTTTATATCTTGATTTATGCTATAAAGCTTATTATAATCCTCTTCAGATAAAACATATTTATATCTATCATCATAAACTTCTTCTCCATTTTCTACACTATTTGTTTCAGGCTCTACAGCTTTTGGTCCATATTCTTTAACAGCTTCATAACTTTTAGCATTTTTATTATATTCATTCCATATTAAAAATAACTTTGTTGATGATCCTATAAATAAAATTAATGCAACTGCAAAAATAATTTTCCTAACTAGCTCTCTTTTTTGTCCTTTCATAGTATTCTCTTCTCCTTTATTTGTGAAAATTAATTTTTTATTTATAATAATTATACTAATTAATCATTCCATTTTCTACATAATATTTGTTTTGTACAATATATTTAATCTTTCTTTTTTCTAATTTCCTACTATGATATAATTATTTCATAATATTTTATTAGGAAGTGTTTTAATGAAAGAATTAGAAACTAGAATTATAAAAATTGATGTAGCAAGTATAAGAAAGCTTTTAATATCTTTAGGAGCCGAAAAGGTTAAAGAAGAGAATCAAATAAATGACCTTTATGACTTTGAAGATGGAAAACTTTTATCTCAAAAAGGTTATGCAAGAATTAGAACTGTAGATGACTTACTTCACAACAAGCAAATAATTTTTATGACAACAAAAAAAATGCTTTCCCAAGGAAAATTTAAAGAAATGGAAGAAAATGAAGTTATTGTAGATAATAAAGCTGCTGCTGAAGGAATTTACAAATCCTTAGGCTTAGTTCTTAAGCAATCAATTCAAAAATTTAGAGAAAGCTATAAATTAGAAGATGCTCTCATTGAAATTGATATTAATGATAAAAATTTCTGTCCTTTTCCTTATATTGAAATAGAAACAGACTCAGAAGAAAAACTAGAAAAAATAGTTAAGCTTCTTGGTTATACTATGGAAGATACAACTTCCAAAACAATATATCAACTTATAGAAGAAAATAAATAATTTTTTAAAAAAAGCACAACTATTTTTTTTTTACTAGAAAGTTGTGCTTTTATAAATCTAATAGTTTTGAAACAAGCTAAATTACTATTTATTTAATTTTTCTCTTCTTTTAGTAGATTTAATAAAATATTGTTTTAAAGCTTCTTTATCATTGTCATATATAGCTTTCTTTATTAAATCTAGTTGTAATTCAAAGTTATTTATAGCTTTTAGAAGGTTGTCCTTATTTCCTAGGAAAAGCTCACTCCATAAATCTTCATTTATGTTTGCTATTCTTGTTAAATCTCTATAGCTATCTCCTATAAAGCTTCCTGTATCTCTTCCTTCTTCATCACTATTTATAAGAGCTACTGCCATTGCATGTGGAAGTTGAGAGGTAAAGCCTATCATTTCATCATGAAATTCTGGTGTTATTCTTCTTACCCTTTTAAATCCTATTTCATAGGCAAGGTCTTCTATTACTTTTATATTTTCCTCTTTATTTCTTTCAACAGGAGTTATTATGTAATTAGCACCTTTAAATACCTTACTTGAGGCAAAATCTATTCCTCTCTTTTCTCTTCCTGCCATAGGATGTCCAAAAACAAAGTCAACATTCTCTGGAAGTATTTTTGTTATTTCATTTATAAACATTCCTTTAATACCAGTTGCAT
Organism: uncultured Eubacteriales bacterium; assembly: GCA_900317445.1. Taxonomy (GTDB): domain Bacteria; phylum Bacillota; class Clostridia; order Clostridiales; family Clostridiaceae; genus Clostridium. The sequence goes on from ONGV01000017.1 coordinate 6,043, forward strand.
CTGTTATTATAGCTCCATTTTTAAAATTATCTTTATTACTTTCAACAAAATTTTTCACTAACTTAGGATATATAGATATAATAACTAAATCTGCTTCTTTAAGAAATTCCTCTCCCTTTGGAGAGCCCTTCTTTATTATTCCAAGTTCTTCAGCTTTTTTTATTGTTTCTTGGTTTGTATCAATTCCAAATACCTCTTTATATCCTGCTTCATTAAGAGCCATTGCAAAAGAACCACCTATAACCCCTAATCCTACTATAACAATCTTCATTGTACTTGCACTCCCCAACATAGATTTTTTTCTTAATTATTTAATATTTGCTAATGCATCCATAGCCATTATATAGCCATATTCTCCAAAGCCAGCAATTTGTCCAACACAAGCTGGTGCTGTAACTGATTTTCTTCTAAATTCTTCTCTAGTATGTATATTTGATAAATGTACTTCTACTGCTGGAATGTCAAATCCCTTTAATGCATCATGAATGGCATAACTATAATGTGTATAAGCTCCAGGATTAATTATTATTCCTTCATATTTTTCAAAATATGCCTTTTGAATAAAATCAATTATTTCTCCTTCACTATTACTTTGAACCATAAGTATTTCATGATTTCTTTTTTTACCTTCTTCCTTTACATAATTACAAACATCTTCATAATTTCTTGTACCATAAATTTTTTTTTCTCTTACTCCAAGCATATTAAGGTTAGGTCCATTTATAATCATAATTTTCATTTTTTTGCACCTCTTATTTTTTATTAAGAATATCCATAATAATATCTATAGTGTCTCTTAAATACCCTTTATTCAAGATTATTATATCTGCTGCATTTTTATATAATTCATATCTTTCTTCATAAAGACTATATAGCTTTTCTTTTCCATCTTTAAGGAGAGGTCTTGAATTTATATCCACATCACTTAAAATTCTTTCCACAGGTCTGTCTATAAAAAGAATTGTACAATTTTTCTTTAATATTTCTATATTTTTTTCTCTTTTTACAACTCCACCACCAGATGCAATAATTGTATTATTTAATTTTACAAGTTCTTCACAGGCCTTTGTCTCCCAATCTCTAAAATTTTCTTCACCTTGTTCAAAAAGTTCTTTTATTGTTTTCTTTGATATTTGTTGAATATATGAATCCATATCACAAAACTTATACTTTAATTTTTTAGATAAGACCTTACCTACTGTAGTTTTTCCACAGCCTGGCATACCTATTAAAACTATATTACTCTTTAACTTTTCCATGATGTATGCCACCTCTATATAAATTCCTTATTAAGTTCTTCATAAATTTCATTTAATACTTTTTCATCTATAGTTGTATTTTGCCATATTTCTTCTGATTTAATTGCTTGTCCAACAAGCATATATAAACCTCCACAAGTTTTTTTACCTAATAAATTTCCAATTCTTAAAAATTCAGTTTCTTTTGGATTATAAATTATATCCACAAGAGCAGAAAAGTTATTAACAACTTCTTTCCCTACTGGAGATTTTCCCACATTAGGATACATTCCAACAGGAGTTGTATTTACTAAAATATCTCCTTTTATATCTTTTATCTCTTCATAATCAATTAAAATAGCTCTTGAATCCAATCCTTCCTTTGGAGATTTATTTCTACTTACTACATAAAGCTTACTAACTTCTTTATCTAAAAGATATGTTATTATAGCTTTAGCAGCTCCTCCATATCCAAGTACAACTGCTACTTTTCCTTTAACTTCTATATTGTTTATTTCTAACATTTTTCCAAAGCCAAAGTAATCTGAATTATATCCATAAAGTTCTCCATCTTTAAGCAAAATTGTATTAACAGCTCCTATTTTCTTAGCTTCATCAGAAATATAAGAAAGTTGCTTCATTATTTCTTGCTTATATGGAATTGTAACATTAACTCCTTTTATTCCTAAAAGTTTTATACATTCTCCTACCTTATGTATTTTATCTTTTGGAATAGGTAAAAGTTTATATGCAGCTTCTATATTTAATTTTTCAAATACCTTTTTGTGTATTATAGGAGAAAGACTATGACCTAACTTTTCTCCTAATAGTCCATAAAACTCCATAATATCCCCCTATTTAATTGCA
>ONGV01000340.1 GCA_900317445.1 uncultured Eubacteriales bacterium
TATGAAAATGGTGTTGGTGAGATTCTTCTTGAGAAGATTAAGCCTTATCTTAACTCCCCTGTTTACACTAAGGGTTTTGGGTATCAGGTTCATCTTCTCTATAAGGATAGAACAATCGTTGTTACTTACTCTAAGAACCATCTCTCAGCAAAGATTCTTCATGACTATACCACTACTGATCTTGCTTATGGCTCTTCTTTTGAAGAGTACAAAACATCAAGGGACTTTGGTTCTTTAGAGGATGTCAGGAGCTTTTCTATTGAATCTCTCTTAGATGAAGAGTATGACCATAGAGATGGTGAGATGATTCGTTCCTATTCCCTTGGTTCCTAGTCTTTGTTCTAAGCCCTTCTGCATCCTTATGCGGGAGGGCTTCTTTTTGTTTTCTTTTAGTCTGTTTTCTTGGAGAACAAACATGAGTGAGTCTTTACAAACATCTCAGTATAAAGTTATTCACCCTGAGTACAAAATCGTAGGTTTCGATGGTACTTCCAGGGTTTACTCAGGAAATCCCTCTTTATCACAGATACCTAAGATTCTTCGTAATGCAATTATGCCTCATGAAGGGAAGAAATTTTTGTATGTTGATTTGAAAGCTGCCGAGGTTTATATCCTGATTCGTTGGGCTAAATGTCAATCCCTGATTGATGTTTATGAATCAGGAGCTGATCTTTATACCTATATAGCTCAAAAGGTAATGGGAAAAGAGTCCATCACCAAAGAAGAGAGAGATACCATGAAGATTGTTGTGCTTTCTATCCTCTATGGGTCTGAAGGATCTTCTGCTGCTAGAGCCCTTCACATATCAGAAGAGGAAGCTAAGGCTATGGTGGATAAGTTTCTATATACGTTCCCAGAGATCCTGGCTTTTCAGGCTACCGCTTATGCTTATACAGTAACTCATGGTTACACCCAATCTTTTTACTTTAGACCTAGGATTCTTAAAGCGGATATGGTAAGTGGTGATTCTTCCCGTAAACGACAATCTGTTAATTCTGCTATTCAGAATACATGTGCTGATTGCTTGAAGATTTGTATTGGTAAACATGATCCTTTATCAGATGTATCCTTTGTTACAACGGTGTTTGATTCTGTTTTGTTTGAGGTCAATACCTCCTTTACCCATGATGATGCTGTAGATTTTTTGATTAAATTCTTTTCTCCTTGTGAGCCTTTCCATTTCCGTTTTGAGTTTGGTATGGGAAGTAGTTGGGGAGAGGCACAGGAAAATATGGTTTAGAAGAAAATCTCTGTTTTGTATCTAGGGTGGTTTTAAGTCATTAACAATTCCACCATGATCCCCCGACTTTGGGGGCTTTTCTTTTGCTCTTTTGGTAGAACTGAAACCATTAACTAAACCCACTAAGGAGATTCTAGCATGAGTTTTATAGACACTCTTAAACCATTCAAACCTTATTCGAGGATGAAGTCTTGTACGATTGAGCGTGAGGTAGAGGACATTTATAACGAGGGTATATCTTTCTACTTTTCTAATACTGAGATCAAACATCCCTTTGAGTGTGATGGTTTTATTTCTACCACAATAGGGAATAGTAACCTGCTTAAGATGATCATTGAGTATAAGTACAATGAAGACATGAGGCAGAAATCTGCTATTGCTAAAGTTCTTGTTCAGGTGGTATTTTACCTCAAACGATTTGAGGATGCAGGTATGGAACTTCCTAACGTGGTTATGGTAGGCGACATCAATGAATGTTTTGTCATGCACTCCAATGACTTGCTTAAATATCTTGACTGGAAGGTGAACTGGAAGATTGCACCATCAGAAGCCTATAAGAAATGTCCTGAGATGGTGCTAGGTATCGTAGAAGACGAATCCATAAATCCTTATGTTTTCTGGATTGATGAACACTTCGACTTCAAAGATGTTATCGCTAAAATCCACAACCTATGTGAGAATGTGAAGCGTTATGTGCGTATCACAGAACATAACATAGCCTCTATCTTTGAGTATTTCCGTGATCGTGTCCTGCTCAAAAAAGACACTTTGAGTGCCAATGAACTGGTAACTGTATTTATTGGTTTGATAACGAATGATGAAGCATATTATTTGCATCCAAAAAAGAAAAATACGCTTATCACGCCTAATGGAAACATACCTGTCAATAGTGCTTCGTTTGTCTCTTTCTTTGATCAGTATGCAAGGGAATACACGCCGCAGGAAAGAATGAACTTCACGGCGATTGCAGACCGTTTGCTTGAGGATACAACCAGACGAAGGCAAGGTGCTTTTTTCACTCCAACGAAATTCGTTGATTTTGCTCATCGTATGCTTGAGAAAGAATTGGGCGAGAATTGGCGTGATGAGTACGTTGTTTACGATTGTTGCTGTGGAAGCCTCAATCTCACTCGTGATTATCGCTTCAAAGAACTCTATTGCTCTACACTGGATAAAGGCGAACTGGAACTGGGTTCGCGGTATAATCCAGA
>ONGV01000317.1 GCA_900317445.1 uncultured Eubacteriales bacterium
ATTAAGCTCTTCATCATTTCCATTATTTCCTTATCCATATTTGCCACGCTCCTAAAATTAATTGATTATATTATATCAGATAATTAAAGAAAAATATATTATTCTGCTTCCCCTTTAAAGAGGTAAGCTGCTTTTATTATTCCTCTTCCAAAGGCTCCATATTTTCTATAAGCTCCATTGGATTTATTTCTAGTAAGTCCATAAGCTTCTTAACTGTTTCAAGCTTCATATTTTTATAATTCCCTTTTTCATATTTTATATAAGTTGATTTATTTATTCTTAGCTTTTCAGAAATTTGTTCTATTGTATAATCCTTTTTTATTCTTGCAATCTTTAGTATCTTTGTATCTCTTTCCATTCTAAGCACCTCTTTATAAATATTTTATATAACTATTATACACTATATTTAATAATTTTTCATATTTATTATTACTTTATTCGTATTTTACATTACTTTTATTTATATTTATTCGCTAAATTCTTGTTTAGCGAAATTGTAAAAAACGCATTTATTGAAATGTGATAACCACGCCATTTATAAGACTTTTTCGTAAAATTACTTTTTTTAAATACAAAAACGCATGAGATTTTATATATAAATGCTTAAAAACGAATAATTAATATCTCTTTTTCTGATAAAAAAATAATTTTAAATAGTTTATTAATACTTAGGATTGTACTTTTATAATAATATGAAATCTATTTTTTATATAAATCCTTACTGGTTCTCTATCTGGTAAAAGAATTTATATAGTTGTGCCTTACCAGTAAGCATTATAGAAGGTATGCTTCTAAATTCTGATGAGATTGTTAGCTTGTGGGTAGTATAAATATTTTTTCAGACAAAAGGGGCTTAATGCTCCATAGGTATATTTAATACATGAAGATTTCAGAAAAGTAAAAATTGACTTTTCTGGCTTAATGCTCCATAGGTATATTTAATATTCTGTCCAGCATGGACAGCCATTTTCTAAATGATTTACATTTATCTGTTTTAGCTTCAAGCATGAAATCATATAATTGAGATTCAGTAAAATATTTTTGTACACTATGTACAAATGGCTTTATTCGGCGTTTTCAATAACTTTATCAACATTGTTGATTAAATTGTTGATAGAGTTTCAATGCTCCATAGTCTAAATATCATCATAAAAACTCAGGCGTGGAATGGGCACGAGTTTTAGGTTTCAATGCTCCATAGTCTAAATATCATCTAACTATCATCTAAATTATTATCTTGTATCATTTGCACACAAATGTGCGAAAAAATAAGGAAGAGGCTTTTAATTTCCTCTCCCTTTGGTGCTATTGCTCCACTACGTCAAAAACTTGTATATAATCTTTGTCTAATTCCTCAACCACATATAAGCCTAAATCGTTATATATTTGATACTCTTTGTCGTTGCATTCAATTATGAATTTGTTTCCGTTGTAATACCAGTTGTCAACTGTTAATACTTCACCATGATATTTTACCTTTTTAACGCTACTCAATGCGTCGTGTAAATCATCATCACCATACAAGAATATGTCTTCAAAATCTGAATTATACATATTTACATCTCCTTTCATGCTCCATCAGAACCATGTGTTATTTATTCTGCATTATTTAATTTTCGGATGTCGGTTTTACCGATAGCTCCATCAGAACCATGTGTTATTTATTCTCTTTGAAATACTCTAAGTTTTTCCTCTTCTCCTGGAACAACTTATTAACAATGGATTTAATTCTCCTATAAGTTAAGTAGTATAAAATCACTTGTAATGTTGCTACTATACATAATACTGTCAAGATATCCATTTAAACTCATCTCTTTCCTTCTCTAAAGCTTTTAATTTATCATTGATGTATTTATCCTTGTTGGTATATCTTTCATGCTCCATGACCCTATATAGCCTTTTAGTATCTTCTGGGCTTAATTCTATCTCCAGGTACTCACTCTTTAAATTGTAAGTTTTCCTTTCCTTCTGGAGTTTCTTTATTGTGTAATCTGTGTAAAAGTCTAGGGCTATCATAGGAATTAATAAAAATATTATGTAGAATACCCACAAGGTTACTATAAGCCCTTTAATAAATTCTATCTCTTCCATAGTTCCATTCACTCTCCAATTTCTCATAAGGTTCATAAATGCACTTTG
>ONGV01000177.1 GCA_900317445.1 uncultured Eubacteriales bacterium
ATGTTTCAGAAGATGATATAATGAGTGGAAATCTTAATAATAAGTATGTTCAACAAGTAAAAGAATATGCAGAAAAAGAAAATTCAGAAGTTATGGTTGTATGTGCTAAGCTAGAAGAAGATTTATCTGGTCTTGAAGATGAAGAAAAGGCTGAAATGCTTGCAGAATATGGACTAGAAGAATCAGGTCTTGATAAGCTTATACAAGCATCTTATAAATTATTAGGGCTTATGAGTTTCTTAACTGCTGGAGTTCAAGAAGTAAGAGCTTGGACAATTAAACAAGGAACAAAAGCACCTCAAGCAGCTGGAAAGATTCATTCAGATATTGAAAGAGGATTTATAAGAGCTGAAATAGTAAGTTATGATGACTTAGTTGAATGTGGTTCAGAAGCAAAGGCTAAAGAAAAGGGATTATTTAGACTTGAAGGTAAAGAGTATATCATGCAAGATGGAGATGTAGTTAACTTTAGATTTAATGTATAAAGAATATAAAAAATCCTTCTAACATAGAAGGATTTTTTTGCTTTGTGTAGAATTTTTTTAGTGTTAGTTTTTTTATTAATAAATTAAAAAAAGTATAAAAATTATTTATTAAAAATAACTTAAATATATTGCAAGTAAGTAAAAAAAAATATAAAGTATTAAGAGGAGTGATATAAAACAAAGGAGCAAATTAATGGAATTTAAACATATATCAGTATTATTAAATGAATGTCTTGAAGGTTTAGCTATAAAAGAGAATGGTACATATGTAGATTGTACTCTTGGAGGCGCAGGTCATTCTTCACATATTTTGAAAAAATTATCAAGTAAGGGTACTTTAATAGGTATTGACCAAGATAATGATGCATTAAGAGCTGCTAAGGAAAAGTTAAAGGATTACTCAAATGTAAAATTTGTTCATAACAATTTTTATAACATTGATAGTATTTTAACATCATTGGATATACCTAATGTAGATGGGATATTAATGGACTTAGGAGTATCTTCATATCAACTAGATGAAGGAGAAAGAGGTTTTAGTTATATGAAGGATGCACCTTTAGATATGAGAATGGATAGAGATAGAGATTTCTCAGCTTATGATGTTGTAAATACCTATTCTGAAGAGGATTTATATAGAATTATCAGAGATTATGGAGAAGAAAAATTTGCAAAAAGAATAGCAAAGTTTATTGTAGATAGAAGAACTGATAAGCCTATAGAAACAACTTTAGAGTTAGTAGATATAATAAAAGCTGCAATTCCTACAAAGGCAAGACGTGAAGGTCCTCATCCAGCTAAAAGAACATTTCAAGCAATTAGAATAGAGGTTAATGGAGAACTTGCTATTTTAAACAAAGCAATAGAGGATGGAGTAAAACACTTAAATAAAGGTGGAAGAATGGCAATTATAACTTTCCATTCATTAGAAGATAGAATTGTTAAGCTAAAGTATAGAGAATTAGCAAATCCTTGTACCTGTCCAAAAGAATTTCCAGTATGTATTTGTGGGAAAAAACCTTTAGTTAAAATAATAAGTCGTAAAGCAATAGAACCAAGTAAAGAAGAAGTAGAAGAAAACCCAAGAAGTAGAAGTGCAAAATTAAGAGTAATAGAAAAGTTATAGAATTTATGAATAAATAGTATGGGGATGTGAATTAAAATGAAAATGGAAGAATATGAATATATAAATGGAAATATTGTTTCTATACCTAAAGAAGGGAGAGATAAAAGAGAGGAAGAAGCAAGAAAAAAAAGAGAAGAAGAGAAAAGAAAATATAATAAAAGGTTAAGAGAAAATAAAAAATACAATAGAAAGGCAACTTCTCAAATAATAATAGTAGCATTACTTTTAGGAATTGTAAGTATAGCTTTAAGCAGTAAAAATTATGTTATGCAAAAAAATCTTATTGCTATAAATTCAGAAATAAACTTAATAGAAGAAGAGAATGAAGCAATGCAAATTCAATTATCAAAACAATCTGCCCTTTTAAGTATTGCATCAAATGCTGAAGCTTTAGGAATGAGAGCTGCAACAAAGGAAGATATGGTAAGTCTTGATTTATCACAAAATTATTTTGAAAAATTAGAAGTAGCAAAAAACAAAAAAGATGAAAGTAAAAGTGGATTCTTTTCTAAAATAATGGATGTACTATTTTAGTACATCCATTATTTTAGAAAAATATTAGGAGGAATGTAATGAAAAAGAAAGTATATACAGATAAAGCTCTTATAAAAAAAAGAATAAGTGCTTCTTTATTTATTTTATTTGGATTTATGATGATATTAGCAATAAGACTTACATACATTATGATTGTTAAGCATGATGAATATTCAGCAAGAGCACAAGAGCAATGGACTAGTGAAGTAAAAATAAGTGCAAGAAGAGGAAAAATATTAGATACTAATGGAATAGAACTTGCTATGTCTGCTAATGTATATAGAGTGGATTTAGATTTAAATTCTATAAGAAAATATTATAAAGCAAATATAGAATTAAAAAAAGAAAGGGAAGAAAGAGCTGCTAAAGGTGAAAAGCTTAATGAAATAAAAGGTACACTATATTATAGTAATGAAGAGCTTGCTCCAGTTTTAGCAGAAGCTGTAGGAATGGATGAAGAAGATGTTTTAAAAGCTCTTAATACTACTTTAAGTGATGGTTCAGCAGCTGGGTCAGCAACATTAATAAGAAGAGTTGAAAAAGATGTAGCTGATAAAGTTGAAGCAATAGGAAAGGATTCAGAAGGTAAGGGAACTAGCATAACTGGAATAATTGTTTCTCCTGACACAAAAAGATATTACAAAAATAGTAATTTCTTAGCTCATGTTCTTGGAACTACTGATGCAGATGGAAATGGATTAGCAGGAATTGAACTTCAATATAATACAGAACTTTCAGGTATACCAGGGATAAGAATGGCAGAACTTGATAGAGGAGGAAGAGACCTTCCTTATACAATATCTCAATATACTGCTCCTATTAATGGAAGTGATGTAAGCTTAACAATAGATGAAAACATTCAATATTTTGCAGAGAAAGTTGCAGAAACCTGTTATCAAGATAATAAAGCAAAAGCAGTTTCAATAACAGTTATGGACCCTAAAACTGGGGAAGTATTAGCTATGGTAAATAAACCAGATTTTGATCCTAACAATCCACGTGAAGGAGTAGAAAGTTTTGAAGGAGATACCTATTCAGATAAACTTCAAAAAATGTGGAGAAATAGATTAGTTAATGATACCTTTGAGCCAGGTTCAATATTTAAGGTAATGACTGCCCTTGCAGCAATTGAGGAAGGGGTTGTATCTGATTCTGATGTATTTACTTGTACAGGAAGTATGGTAGTTGGAGGAAGAACAATAAGATGTGCTAATGTAAATGGACATGGAGTTCAAAATTTTGCAGATATAATTAAAAATTCATGTAACCCTGGATTTATGCAACTTGGAGAAAAATTAGGAAAAGAAAAATTATATGAATATATTAAAAAATTTGGTTTTGGAAGTAAATCAGGAATTGATTTGCCAGGAGAAGCAAGTGGTATTATTAAAAAGCCAGAAGATACTTCTGTAACAGATTTGGCAACAATAGCTTTTGGACAGACCAATACTGTAAGTTCAATGCAATATATGGCTGCTTTTAATGCAGTAGCAAATGGAGGAACATGGATACAACCTCATGTAATGAAAGAAATTTCTCATGAAGATGAAAATGGAACAAGAGTAATTGATAAAACTTTTGAGCCAGAAACAAAAACAATAGCAACAACAGAACAAACATCAGAACTTAGAGGATATTTAGAAAGAGTTGTAACTTTAGGTTCTGGTTCTGGAACATTTATAGAAGGATATCATATTGCTGGTAAAACAGGTACAGCACAAAAGGTAATAAATGGAATTTATCAATCAGGAAAATATATATCTTCTTTTGTGGGAATGGCTCCAGCAGATGACCCTAAGGTAACAATAATGATTACAGTAGATGAACCAGGAACAGAACTTTATTATGCAGGTCAAGTTGCTGTTCCATATGCAAAGCCTCTATTTACAGACATATTTAATTATTTAGAAAGCAAATTCTCAGATGAGAATGAAAATGCAATTTTAAGAGATGTTATTATTCCAGAAGTAAGAGGAATGAAGATTGAAGAAGCTAAAAAGGCTCTTGAAGATGCAGGATTAACATCTGAAGTTTCAGGAAATGGAGGAACTGCTAAATCAATAACGCCTTATCCAGGATATTCAGTTAAAGAAGGTGCTAAGGTTACTTTAAATACAGAATCAGAAGGAGATGGAGCAAATAAAGTAATAATGCCAGATTTAAGTGGATATTCAATAGAAAATGCAAAAAGTCTTTTAGATAAACTAAGTATTAAATATGAAATAACAGGCTCAGGAATTGTTAATAGCCAAAGCATACCAGCAGGAGAACTTATAGAAAAAGGAAAAATAACTAAACTTCAACTACAATCAGAAGTTAAAGATTAATAATTAGGCACTTTTTGCAATAAATAAAGCATTTTATTCACTTAAGTTGTTATAATTAAGATGATAGTATAAAATATATGCTGTAGAATACAAAGTAGAGGTGAAAGCTATGAAGTTAAGAGAATTATTAAAAGGAATAGATTATGAAATAGTTCAAGGAAATATTGATTTAGAAATTAATGATGTAGACTATGATAGCAGAAAAGTTGAAAAAGAAGGAATGTTTGTGTGCATAAAGGGTTTTCAAGCAGATGGACATAAATATGCTAAAGCTGCTATAGAAAAAGGAATAAATGCAGTAGTTTGTGAAGATGATATAGAAAATGATAATAAAACAGTTACTATTATAAAAACAAAGGATACAAGAAAGGCATTAGCAGTAATTGGAGCAAACTTATATGACCATCCAAGTAAGAAAATGAAGATGATAGGAGTTACAGGAACTAATGGAAAAACCACTACTTCTTTAATGATAAAAACTATTTTAGAAGCAGAAGGAAAAAAGGTTGGACTTATTGGTACAATTGCTAATTATATTGGAAAAGAATCTTTAGAAACTGAAAGAACAACTCCAGAGTCTTTAGAGCTTCAAAAGCTTTTTAAAGAAATGGTAGATAAGGGTTGTGAGTATTGTGTAATGGAAGTTTCATCACATTCTCTCGCTTTAGATAGAGTTTATGGAATAGAGTTTGAAGCTGGAATATTTACAAATTTAACAAGAGACCATTTAGATTTTCATAAAACATTTGAAAATTATTTTGAAGCAAAATATAAATTATTTCAAAGAAGCTGTATAAAAATTATAAATGTTGACGATAATTATGGAAAGAGAGCATTAGAAAACTTAAAGAATGAAAATGCAAAAAATGTTTATACCTATTCAATAAAAGAAGAAAGTGACTTTAAAGCTTATGAAGAAAAATGTGAAAGTAAGCATATAGCATTTAAACTTAAAGTTAATGGAAAAGAAGAAGAATTTATAGTTGGTCTTCCAGGAGAATTTAATATTTATAATTCATTAGGAGCAATAGGAGCAACTAGTAAACTAGGAATTTCTTTAGAAAGTATAAAAAAAGGAATTGAAGATGTAGTTGTTCCAGGAAGATGTGAAATGGTAGGAAAGAAATATAATCTTCCTTATACAATAATAATAGATTATGCACACACTCCAGATGGATTAGATAACATTTTAAAGACAGCAAGAGGATTCACTAAAAATAGACTTATATCTGTATTTGGTTGTGGAGGAGATAGAGATAGAGTTAAAAGACCTCAAATGGGAAAAATAGGCTCAGATTTATGTGATATAGCAATTATTACATCAGATAATCCAAGAACAGAAAATCCTGCAAGTATAATAGAAGAAGTAGTAAAAGGAATAGAAAAAAACAATTATGAAGTAATTGAAAATAGAAAAGAAGCTATAAAAAGGGCTATTGAAATAGCAAAGGCTGGAGATGTAATAGTAATAGCTGGAAAAGGTCATGAAACTTATCAAATATTAAATACTGGAAAAATTCACTTTGATGAAAGAGAAGTTGTTGATGAGATTTTAAAAGATATGCTTTAAATCTATTAGTAAAATATAGTATTATAGTATGTGGAATATTGCCTTGCAGTATTCCACATATTCTTAAAAAAGTAAGAGGTGAAAATTTTGGAATTAAGCTTTAAAGAAATAGTAGATGCCATTAATGGAGAAATATTAGTTGAAAGTGAAGAAAAAATTTTTAATGATATATGTACAGATACAAGAAAAATTTTAAAAGGAAACATATTTTTAGCATTAAAAGGTGAAAATTTTAATGGAAATAAATATGCTAAAGATGCTTTAGAAAAGGGAGCTAGTATTTCTATTATTGATGAAGATATAGAAAATATTAATGAATGTAAAAATTTAGGTACTGTTATTAAAGTTAAAGATGGCAATGAAGCTTTACTTTCTTTAGCTAAATATTATAGAAAAAAGCTTGGAATTAAAGTAGTTGGAATAACAGGTTCAACAGGAAAAACATCAACTAAAGATGTTGTAGCAAGTTTTTTAAGTGGAAAATATAAAGTTTTTAAAACTAAGGGTAATTTTAATAATCATATAGGTCTTCCTCTTATGATATTACAATTAGATTCTTCTTATGATGTAGCAGTATTAGAACTTGGAATGAGCCATTTAGGAGAAATACATAGACTAGCAGAATGTGCAAGACCAGATATTGCTTTAATAACTAATATAGGATTATCTCATATAGAAAATTTAAAAACAAGAGAAAATATTTTTAAGGCAAAAATGGAAATAACAGATTTCTTTGATGAAAATAATGTTCTTATAGTAAATGGAGAAGATGATTTTCTTCCTTCTATAAAAAATAAAAAATATAAGGTTATAAAAACAGGATATAAAGATGAATTTGACTTTAAAGGAAAAGATGTAGTATTAAATGAAAACAGCACATCTTTTACTGTAGAGCATAATGGAAAAGAAAGTAATTTTGACATTCCTATGGTTGGAGCACATAATGTTTTAAATTCTCTTTTAGCAGTAGCTGCAGCTAATGAACTTAAAGTTACTTTTGATGAAATGAAAGAAGGATTAAAAAATATTGAAGCTACTTCTATGAGACTTGAATTTATAAAGAAAAATGGATTTGAAATAATTAATGATTGCTATAATGCAAGTCCATCTTCAATGAAGGCAGCTATAGATGTTTTAAAAAATAGAAAAGGTAATAGAAAAATAGCTATTCTTGGAACTATGAATGAACTTGGAGAAGAAGCTGAAAATTCTCATAAACTTGTTGGAAGCTATGCAAAGGATAAGGTTGATATTCTTATTACAACAGGAAAATTTAAAGAAGCTTATAAATCAGGTTTTGAAAAGGATAGTATAAGAATATATAATACTAAAGAAGAAATAATTGAAGACTTAAAAAATATTATACAAAAAGATGATGTTGTATTAGTGAAGGCTTCAAGAGGAATTAAATTTGAAGATATAACTAAAGGATTAGAAAAAGTAGTACTATAAGGAGGTGTCTGCCAAGAATTTAGGCAGTAAAAGTTATGGGATCATTAGAGGGATTTTTTAATAGTAAAATATTAATAGTATTTGTATTATCATTAGGGGTTTCATTATTATTAGGACCACTTATAATACCAATGCTTCACAAATTAAAATTTGGTCAAAATATAAGAGAAGAAGGACCTAAAAATCATTTAAAAAAGGCAGGAACACCAACTATAGGAGGACTTATATTTATAACTTCAACAATAGTTTCCATGATAATTATGAGATATAAGCCTAGCGATGAAGGTATGATAGTTATGTATGGAATGCTTGCTTTTGGATTAATTGGTTTTTTAGATGATATGTTAAAAATAATTCATAAACATAATGAAGGACTTACATCAAAGCAAAAGTTTCTTCTTCAATTATTATTTTCAGTTATAGCAGCATGGTATGGATATACAGTAATTGGAACAAAAATTTCAATTCTATTTACAAATATTCAAGTAAATTTAGGCTGGTTATTCATTCCTTTTGTAATGTTTTACTTTGTTGCTTTAACAAATGCAGTAAATCTAACAGATGGATTAGATGGATTAAATACTTCAGTAACAATAATAGTTATGATTTTCTTTGCACTTGTTTCCTTTAAAACAGGCCATGAAAGTGTAGCAGTATTTTCTGTTGCCTTAATTGGAGGATTAATAGGATTTTTAAAGTATAATAAATATCCTGCTAAGGTATTTATGGGAGATACAGGTTCTATTGCATTAGGAGGAGCTATTTCAACTATTCTTTTAATATTAAAAAATCCTTTAATAATAATAATAGTTGGTGGAATATATGTTTTAGAAACTGTTTCAGTAATAATACAAGTAACATATTACAAAAAAACAAAGAAAAGATTTTTCAAAATGGCACCAATACATCATCATTTTGAACAATTAGGATGGTCAGAAGTAAAAATAGTAATTGTATTTTCTGCTGTCACAGCTATTTTATGCCTTGTAGGATTTATTTTTGTTTAGTTAAATAAAATTGGAGGCTTTATATTGATGAAGAAAAAGAAGAAAAAAAAGGAGAAAATGGGGAGCATTGATTATGTGGTGTTTTTTACTGTAATTATATTATTAGTAATTGGAATAATAATGGTATATTCATCAAGTTCTTATTATTCTTTATACCATAATGGAAGCAGTACAACTTTTTTAAAAAAAGAATTATTTGCAGCTGTTGCAGGAATAGTAGCTATGCTTTTCTTTATGTGTTTTGATTACCATAAGCTAAAAAAAATTACAGTTCCAATTCTAATTATAACAATTCCATTACTTTTAGCAGTTCGTCTTTTTGAACCAGTTAATGGAGCATATAGATGGATTAGACTTGGACCATTATCTTTTCAGCCATCAGAACTTGCCAAATATGGATTAGTTTTATTTATGGCAATGAGTTTAACTGCAATGGGAGATAAAGTAAAAAGCTTTTGGAAAGGAATAATGCCATATATTATAATATCAGGAGTTTATGCAGGTATAATACTAGCATGGCAAAGTAATTTAAGTAATGCAGCTATAATAATGATGGTTACAGTATTAATGTTATTTGTAGCTGGAGGAAGAATGAAACATTTCTTTTGTTATTTACTTCCTTCACTTTTAGGTTTAGTTGGTTTAGCTATATATTTTGAGCCATATAGAATGAAAAGATTTTTAAATTTTATTGACCCATGGAAAGATGCAGCAGGAGATGGATATCAATTGATTCAATCATTATATGCTTTTGGTTCTGGTGGGTTAACTGGATTAGGCTTAGGACAATCAAGACAAAAAGCTTTATATATGCCAGAGCCACATACTGATTTTATTTTTTCAATAATTGGTGAAGAAGTAGGGCTTATAGGTTGCTTAATAATTATATTAGTATTTGCAGTTTTAATATGGAAAGGAATAAATATAGCCTTAGAAGCTAAAGATACTTATGGAAGCTTATTAGCTATGGGAATAATATCAGTAATAGCAGTACAACTTATAGTAAATATAGCAGTCGTTACAGGGTCTATGCCAGTTACAGGAGTTCCTATGCCTTTTATAAGTTATGGAGGTACTTCACTTTCAATAACTATGGGAGCTATGGGAATATTATTAAATATATCTAGACAAAGAGAAAAAGAAAAAATATATTTATAAAAAATCATTATCCATAAAATTATTTTAATTAATAGTTTTATGGATAATTTTTTTAAGGAAAAATTAATTTTTTTTTAATGAAATAATGAATAGAAAGTGTTATCATAAAACTAGTCTAAAATTTTAGGCTAATATTCTGAAAATAAATAGGTAAAGTTATGAAGAAAGTTACAAACAAATACATTTTAAAAGCTAGAAGAAAAAGAATATTAAAAAAATTATTTATAGTGCTTATTTTTCTCATAATCATTGGAGCAGTAGTAATTAATAAAACTGATGTATTTATGATTAAAAAGGTTATGTTAGAAGGAGATAATCTTATAACAGGTGATTATGTTAAAGAAAAATCAAAAACTTTAAATGGGCTAAATATCTTTTATATTGATAAACAGTCAATAATTAAAGATTTTAAGAGAAATCCTTATGTTGAAGAGCTTACAATAAAAAGAGTATATCCTGATAAGCTTAAGATTAATGTTAAAGAAGCTAAGGGATTATATTATATAAATAAAGGAGAAAATAATTATGCAATTGTAAGTAGCAATATGATTTTTCTTGAAGAAGTTGATTCAATAGAAGATAAAAAGCTTATAGAATTAAGAGGTCTTGACATAGAAAATTTAAACCTTGGAGATAAAGTTTCTAATGAAAAGAAGATAGAAAAAATTGCAGAAGATTTTTATGATATGGAGCAAGTTATAGAGGAAAATGGAGAAGAGTTTTCTATAACAGCTGTAGATGTATCTAATATATCAGATTTAAAAGCATACATAGGAAATATAGAAATATCTTTAGGAACATATGAAAATGTATTTAAAAAGATGAGTGATGCAATTCAAATTTACAAAAAATTTGATGTTACAGAAAGAATAAATGTAGGCTTTGATGGGTCACCAGACTTTAAGTAATAACAGGAGGAATATATGAAAAGAGTTCAATCTCAAGTAGCAGTTGCAATTGTTTGTTGTTTATTAGGATTTTTACTTGCATATCAATTTAAAGTACTTGCTAAAGAGAATGCTGAAGAAACTAATTATATAAGCAATGATATTTTGGCAGAAATTGAAAGTCTTAAAAAAGAAAAGGAAGAATTAGTTCAAACTAATGCAAACTTAAGTGAAGAATTAAAAAAGATGGAAGAAAGTGTTGCAAATGATGGCAAGGCAGGAGAACAGTTAAAAAATCAACTAGATACTACAAGAATTCAATTAGGATTAGTTGATGTATGTGGTCCAGGAATAGAAATATCAATAACAACTAAAAATTCACTTTTTGATCCTAACTTATCAAGTACTAATTTAGGAGAGACAGAATTAGCTTTCTTAGTTAATACATTATGGTTTGCAGGTGCAGAAGCAATTTCAATAAATGATATTAGAATAACTCCTCAAACTGGAATAAAAAATTCTGGAGAATATGTAGCTATAGGAACTGTAGGAAGGATAGACCCTTCAAAAGATATTAGTATTAAAGCTATAGGTTCACCTGCAGTTTTAAAAGAATCAATTACTTTTGGTACTACATCTAAATATCAGCTTTTAAAATTATATAATGTTGATGTTAAGGAAGTTAAAGATGAGGAGGGGCTTATACTAGAAAAGTCAACTCAATCTTTAAAAAGTGATTATGTAAAGAAATTAGAATAGAAAGGGGAATTAAATTAGTGATTGCAGTTATAGGACTTTTAATTGGAATGTTACTTGGCATAGTTTTTGATGTTGATATTCCATCAAATTTTTCTCCATATATGTCAGTAGCTATATTAGCATGTTTGGATTCTGTTTTTGGTGCAGTAAGAGCAAATTTATCGAAAAACTTTAAAGCAGATATATTTATATCTGGTTTTTTTGGAAATTCAATACTTGCAGCTTGCTTAGCTTATTTAGGTGATAAGCTTGGTATTCCAATGTATATAGCAGCAGTAATTGTTTTTGGAGGAAGAATATTTGATAACTTTGCAATAATAAGAAGAATATTACTAGATAGATTAAAAGAAAAGGATAAGGTATAATAATGAAGGGGCATGGATTTAAGATAATCATTTTTTGTGCATCTTTAATAGTTGGATGTTTTATAGCTTTAAATGCTGATTTATCTGCTGTTTCCTCTTCAAGTGTTCTTAATGCAAAAGAATATCAAGAAGCTGTAGAAGAGAAACTTCAACTATATAATGAAGTTTCAGATTTAAAAAAAAGTAACCAAGATATATTAAATAAGGTTATTGGATATAAGTATACTGATGAAAATCAACAAGTTTTAGCTAATGATATGAAAAATGAATTATATAAAAATGGTCTTTTAACAGGTCTTACAGAAGTTCAGGGGGCAGGAGTAGTTGTAACAGTTAAAGATGGAGTAATGGGTGATAATAATGAAGAAAATAAGCTTAAAACTTTTCATGATTATGATATGATAAATTTATTAAATGAATTTAAAAAATGTGAAGTAGAAGCTATTTCAGTAAATAATTATAGAATATCATCCTTAACAGGGGTGGTATGTCATGGTTCATTTTTACAATTTCAAGATCAATCTATAGTTTATGGACCTTTCCAAATATCTTTAATTGGGGATCCGGATACATTAAAAATTACTCTTCTTAAAGATGGTTCTTATATAAAAAAACTTAGAAGCAGAGGAATAAGTGTAACTTTAGAAAAGGTTGATAATATAACAATGCCTGCAGCAAAAGAAAGTAATATAAAATATGCTAAAGAATATATAAAATAAGATTTTTTTATCCTTTAAAAAAAAGAAAAATAAATTTTAAAATAATGAAGGAAATTTTGATTTTTTGCAGAATAGTATAAAACAGAGGATTAGTAAAAGCTTTTAAGGAGGAATCATTTGTGAGTATTAAAGACAATATTGAAGCATTAAGAAAAGAAATTCCAAATGGGGTAAAACTTTTGGCTGTTTCTAAAACTAAACCTCTCTCTGATCTTGAAGAAGCCTATGAAGCAGGCATAAGAGAATTTGGAGAAAATAAGGTTCAGGAATTAGTTGCAAAGGAAGAAGAATTTCATAAGGATGTTAAATGGCACTTTATAGGAGGGCTTCAAACTAATAAAGTAAAGTACCTAGTTGGGAAAGTGTGTTTAATACACTCTCTTTCTAGTATAAAATTATTAAAACAAATTGAAAAAGAATTTGGTAAGAAAAATGAAATAGCAAATGTATTAATTGAAATTAATATAGGAAGAGAAGAAAGTAAAGGTGGAATACTTGAAGAAGAACTTGAGGATATGCTTTCTGAAATTGAAAAGTGTAACTTTGTAAAGGTAAAAGGTATTATGGTAATAATACCAAAAGGAGATTCTGATAGTAATAGAGCCTATTTTAGAAGAACAAAAGAAATTTTTGAATCACTAAAAGCTAGAGAATTCAAAAATATAAAAATGGAAATTTTATCAATGGGCATGACCCATGACTATAAAATTGCAATTGAAGAAGGTTCTACTTTAATAAGAATTGGAGAAGGAATTTTTGGCAAAAGAAATTATAATATTTAGGAGGAAAAAATAATGAGTAGTAATGCATTTGAAAGAGTAAAAACATTTTTAGGATTTGGAGATGAATATGACGAAGACTTCGAAAATGAAGACTTGGAAAATGAAGAGGAATCTCAAGAAGAAAGAAAAGAAGAAAAAATAGAACCAGTTATTTCAAATGGAGGAAAAGCTTTAAAAAATAACAATAAGGTAGTAAATATTCATACATCAGCTTCAGCTAAGGTTACAATTACAAAACCAACAGTTTATGATGAAGCTCAAGATATATGTGATGCAGTAAAGAATAGAAGAATTGTTTTAATTAACACAACAGCATTAGAAATAAGAACAGCTCAAAGATTATTAGACTTTGTAAGTGGATGTTGTTATTCATTAGGTGGAGAACTTCAAGAAATAGAAAAAGGAGTTTATATACTTTCACCTTCAAATGTTGAAGTAACAAATGAATTAAAAACAGAATTAAATTCTAAAGTTTTATTTAATTGGTCTTCAAAATAAGTAGGTGCTTAATTTGAAAGGATTTTTAGATATATTGGATTATTGTTTAACAATAATATTATTATTTATTATTGTTAGGGCTTTTTTAGTTTCTTTTATAGATGAATTTAATCCAATAATGAAGATTCTAAATATTATAGCTATTCCTATACTTTTTCCATTTAAAAAGTTGCAAAATTGTTTTTTTGATAGATTAGCGATAGATATTTCTCCAGTATTACTTTTTGTAACAGTATCAGTTTTAAGAAAAATTTTATTGTTAGGAGGAAATATCTTTGGATAAAAAAACAATTCTTATGAATTTTGAAGAAGATGAAAAAAATGAAGTCTTAAATTTATATGAAAAATATAACTTGGCTTATGAAAAAAATATAACTATATTTGGGAATGATTTTTATACACCAAATATATGGAGATTTTTTGAAAAAAATTTTAATACTGACTCCTTCAAAGTTGATTCTTATGGAGGATTTAAGGATTGTGAAAGAAGAATGATATCTTTTAATAATATTTATGATAGTTCATATCCTATAAAAATATTAAAGATAGAAAGTACTTCTAAATTTACTAATTTAGGTCATAGAGATTATTTAGGAGCAGTTCTTGGATTAGGAATAAGAAGAAATAAAATAGGAGATTTGCTTTTGAAAGAAAATGTCTGTTATCTTACTGTATGTGAGGAAATAGAAGAATTTTTAGTTAATAATTTAAATTCAATAGGAAAATCACCTTGTAAAGTAACTGTATTAGAAAATAATTTTGAGGAATTAGTACCAAACTTTAAAGAAGAAATTATATTAGTACAATCTCTAAGAATCGACAGTATAGTTTCAAAATTAATAAGAGCATCTAGAGGTAAGGCACAGACCATGATTGAAGAAGGTATGGTTTTGTTAGATTATAATAGAGTAAAAGATAAAAGTAGGGAAGTTAAAAACCAAGAAAGAATCACAATAAGAGGAAATGGTAAATATATCTTAGATAAGATAGTAGGAAATAGTAAAAGTGGTAAATTTAAAGTGTTGGTAAAAAAATATACATAAGTAAATAGGGGTGATTTTAATGAAGCTTACACCAATGGACATTAATAATAAAGAATTCAAAAGGGTGTTAAGAGGATATAGTCCAGAAGAAGTAGATGAATTTTTAGATGAAGTAGTTGAAAGTTATGAAGAACTTTTTAAAGAAAAATCTAAGTTAGAAGAAAAATTAGCAGCTGCTAGTGAACAAATAAGTCATTATTCAAAAATAGAAACAACTATTCAAAATACATTACTTTTAGCTCAAAATGCAGCTGATTCAGCAAAAGAAACTGCACAAAGAGAAGCAGATTTAATGCTTAAAAATGCTAATGAAGCAGCACAAAAGATTTTAGATAGAGCGAATAATGATATTGTTACTATTAATGATGAATATGAAAAGACTAAACAAGAATATATAAAGTTTAGAGCTAAATATAAAAACTTTGTTAAAACTCAGCTTGAAACCTTTGAGGACCTTGAAAGAGATATGAATAAAAATTTCTCTATAGCAACTCCAGTAGAAGAAGAGAAGAAAGAAATAGTTGAGTTAAAAGATGAAGATGTAAAACCTATAGAAACTGAAGAAGAGTTAGATGAAGGAATAGAAGAAATAAAAAGCTTTTTTGCAAATAACGAAGATGATAATGTAGGTTAATATAAAGGCTAGGGTAAATCCCTAGCCTTTTAATTTTAATAGTAAAAATATTTTTCTTTTATCATATAAATATAATGAGAAGAATATCTATAAAATAAATAACTTTTAAGTATTTAGCAAGAAGAAGTGGTACAATGGGAAATTAAATATAAAAGATTCATTGTGTGAAAGAGGGAATAAAAATGGTTAGAAAAGATACAATAAGAAAAAAGATTGATACTAATTATAAATCTGGAAACTATTTAGGTGCTAATTACACAAAGGATAAAACAAGATTTCTTATATGGTCACCTACAGCTGAAATGGTTAAAGTTGCGTTATATGGAAATGATGGAGAAAACTATAAAAATAGTCCGGAAAGAATAATTAATATGGAAAAAGAAGATGGTGAAACTTGGATATTAGATGTTAATGAAGATTTAAAAGGAGAGTATTATAATTTTTTAGTAACATCAAATGGAATAGAACAAGAAGCTACAGACCCTTATGCAAAAGCAGTAGGTGTTAATGGAAAAAGGGGAATGGTAATAGATTTATCAGAAACTAATCCAGAAGGTTGGGAAGAAGATAAAAGACCAGTTTTAGATGAAGCTATAGATTCTATTTTATATGAAATGCATATAAGAGATTTTTCTATAGATGAAAATTCTGGTGTAGATGAAGATAAGAGAGGAAAATTTATTGGAGCATGTCAAAAAAACACAGTTATACCAAATACAAATACAAAAACATGTATAGATCACTTAAAAGAATTAGGAATAAATACTGTTCATTTAATGCCAGTTTGTGATTATTATACTGTAGATGAAACTAAATTAGATGTTCCTCAATATAATTGGGGTTATGACCCTCAAAATTATAATGTACCAGAAGGTTCTTTTTCTACAAATCCTTTTAAAGCTGAAATAAGAATAAAAGAATATAAAGAAATGATAATGAATTTTCATAAGGCAGGAATAAGAGTAGTAATGGATATGGTTTATAATCATACCTATCAGTCTTATGATTCAAATTTAAATAAGGCTGCTCCAAACTGTTATTATAGGCAATGGGCTGATGGAAGCTTTTCAAATGGGTCAGGCTGTGGAAATGAAATTTCATCTGAAAGACCTATGGTTAGAAAATTTATTGTTGAATCAGTTTTATATTGGGCAAATGAATATCATATAGATGGATTTAGATTTGATTTAATGGGTCTTACAGATATGGATACAATGAAGTTTATAAGAAATGAGCTTGATAAAATAGATAAAAGTATAATACTTTATGGAGAAGGATGGACAGGAGGTGCATCTCCACTTCCTATGGATTTAGCTTCAACTAAATTTAATATACCTAAATATGGGGATGCTCAAATTGCTGTATTTAGTGATGATATGAGAGATGGAGTAAAGGGCCATGTATTTAATGTAAAAGAATGTGGATTTGCTAATGGAAATGGAGGTCTTGAAGAAACTATAAAATTTGGAATTGTAGCTTCAGGATATCATTCACAAATTGATTATAATAGATTAAATTATTCAGGAGGCCCTTGGACTAATGAACCATATCAGGCAATAAATTATGTTTCAGCTCATGATAATTATACTTTATGGGATAAACTAAAACTTTCTTGTGAAGGAAGATCAAAAGAAGATATTTTAGCTATAAATAAATTATGTGCTGCAATAGTATTTACTTCTCAAGGAATTCCATTTATACAAGCAGGAGAAGAGTTTGCAAGAAGTAAAGTAAATTTAGATGGAAGCTTTAATGATAATAGCTATAATGCTCCTGACAGTGTAAATAAATTAGACTGGAAAAGAAAAGAAGAGTATAGATTATTATTTGAATATTATAAAGGATTAATAAGTCTTAGAAAAAGCCATAAAGCATTTAGAATGAGTAGTGGTTTAGATATTAGAGAACATTTAAGTTTTTTAAATGTAAACACATGGAATGTTGTGGCATATAAGATAAATACAGAAGGTTTAGAAGATAATTGGAGAGAAATTATTGTTTTATTAAATGGCAGAGATGAGGAAATTGAATTTTCCATTCCAAAAGGAAAATGGATAATAGTTGTCAATAAAGAAAAGGCAGGAAAAACCATTTTAGGAGCCATAGATGGAGATAAAATTAAATTGCCATCAAAGTGTGCTTATGTTCTTATTGATGAAGAAAGTTATTTACAAACTAAATAATAAAATTACCTTAGTTATAAAAGTATGAATTATTACTTCAAATTAAAGTAATGATTTCATACTTTTTATTATGGTAAAAAATACAAAAAAATAAATGTAAAAAAATAAAAGACAAATATAAATTTGGCATTTATATTTGGAAAAAGTTGAATAAATTTAAATTATAGTGTACAATTATAAGATAAATAAAAACTGGATATGATATGGAGGCAAAAAATGTGGTTTTTAAAAGAGTATTTAGGGATAGGAAGGATAAAAAATTCTGTAATATTTAATAATGAAGATAATTCTTTAGAAATAATGGAAGAAGCGAAAAATATTATAAGAGAAGAAAATGATGACAATGAAGAATATGTAGAAAACAAAATTAAAAATTTAAAAAATATAATTGAAGGAAATAAAAATGTAATATCTGAATTAGAAGATTCAAATATTCCTATGTATTGTTTAAAGGATATTATTTTAAAGTATAAAGAGGAATTAGTAAGATTTGATTTTATTATTTTAACAAGAAGATTCTTTATAATTTTAGATACAACTTCACTAAATGGAGATATTGCTATTTCAGAATCAGGATATTTTTCTAAATATATAAAAAATAAAAATGATAAAACTTTAAAGAAAAATATAATGGAAAGTCCTATTAAAAAATTAGATAAATTATCAGAAATATTATTCTCTATATTAAAAGAAGAAAATCTTATAAAAGATATTAAAATAGAAACTAAATTAGTAATTTCTAATCCAAAATCAATTATAAGTAGAAGTAAGGCTCCAACAGAAGTTTTAGATAAAATAATAAAATATGATGAAATAGAAGATTATATAAAAAGTTCTTTAAAAGAAATTCCAGGTAATAAGGAAATTATGGAAAGCAATATGATACATATAGCTAATTTTCTTAAAGATAATCACATAGAAATGAAAAATTATTTAGATAATATTTCAAATTTAAATATATTAAATCCTATTGATTTATAATAAAGCTTGTCATTATTTACATGTTAAATTAATTATGTTAATATAAAGTAAAATATTTTAAATTTGTCATGGTAATTATAGTTAATAAATAAAAAAATATGTTGTTTTTTTATTATATATTAAAAATATTCTTGATTTATTTATAAATTAATTAATAAAATATAAAAGTAATAAATATAATTTAAAATTTTTTTATAAGATTAACATTAAAAATTTAAAATGTTTAAATTAAATTGGGAGGGTTTAAAATGATAGGAAAGAAAAAATTAGGATTATTATTATGTGGATTCTTAGGAATTTCTCTATTAGCTGGATGTGGCTCAAATGAATCTTCAGGAAATAATAATAAAGATGTTAAAGAAATTGGGGTTCTTCAATTAATTCAACATTCTGCACTTGATTCAGCAAATGAAGGATTTGTTGAAGGATTAAAAGAAAAAGGCTATGAAGAAGGAAAGAATATTAAAATTGAACAACAAAATGCTCAAGGTAAAATTGATACTGCACAACAAATAGCAGGGCAGTTTGTTTCAAGCAAAAAGGATTTAATATTTGCAATAGCAACTCCATCAGCTCAAGCAGCTTATAATGCTACTAAAGATATTCCAATAGTATTTACAGCTGTTACAGATCCAGTAGCAGATAATCTTGTAAAAAGCCTTGAAAATTCAGGAAATAACTTAACAGGAACTTCTGATATGGCAAACATAGAAGAACAATTAGATTTATATACTAAGGTTCTTCCAAATATGAAAACTTTAGGAATCATTTATACAACTTCAGAAACAAATTCAGTAAATCAAGTTAATATTTTAAAAGAACTTGCACCAAAATATAATTTAACAATTAAAGAAATTGGTATAGCAAACATAAATGAAATAAGCCAAAACTTAAATTCTGCACTTGGAGATATTGATGCTTTATATGCTCCAACTGATAATAATGTAGCTGCTTCTTATGAGCAAGTTGCACAAATTGCTTTATCAAAAAATGTTCCAGTATTAGGTGCTGAACCAGCAGTTGTAGAAGTTGGGGGATTAATAAGTAAGGGTATTGATTATTTTGAATTAGGAAAAATGGCAGGAGAAAAAGCTGCTTTAGTTTTAGATGGAAAGAAACCTTCAGAAGTACCTGTAGAAACAATGCCAGAACTTGCAATAACAATAAATACAGCTGTTGCTGATAAATTAGGAATTAAAATATCAGATGATATTTTAAATAATGCAACAAAAGTAACTGGAGGAGTTAAATAATGGATCAAATAATTAGCCTAATTATTAATATATTAGAGCTATCATCACTATTTGGTTTAGTAGCAATGGGAGTCTATATCACTTATAAGATATTAGACTTCCCAGACCTTTCAGTTGATGGTACATATCCTTTAGGAGCAAGTATAGTAGCAGCACTTTTGATAAAAGGAGTAAATCCATGGGTAGCTACTTTATGTGCTTTTTTAGCTGGAGCAGTAGCAGGATTTGTTACAGCTTTTCTTCATGTTAAGGTTAAAATTTCAAACTTAATGTCTGGAGTTTTAGTTATGATGGGGTTATATTCAGTAAACCTTGTTATTATGGGAAAATCAAATACTCCACTATTTACAACAACTCATATTTTTAATGGTGATAAAATATATTTAGCATTAGAAAAGTTATTTACTTTTAATATTGATGGAAATACATATAATTTAACAAGATTTATAATTGTTTTAATTATTCTTATATTAATAAAAGTATTATTAGATTTATTTATGAAAACAAAACTTGGATTTTTACTATTTGCAGTTGGTGACAATGAACAAATGGTAACAACATTAGGAGTTAATAATGACAATATAAAGATACTTGGACTTATGATAAGTAATGCTTTAGTAGCCTTAGCTGGTGGTCTTACAGCTCAGTATAATGGTGTTGCCGATGTTGGACTTGGTACAGGAGTAGTAGTAAAAGGTCTTGCTTGTGTAATTATTGGTAGTTCAATATTTAGTAGATTTAAATTTATAAAATCTACAAGTCAAGCTATAATAGGTTCAATTATATACTATGCAGCAATATCAATAGCTTTAAAACTTAATTTAAATCCAAATCTTTTAAATTTATTAACTGCAATAGTAATAGTAATTGCATTAGCCTCTCAAAATGATGTTTTTGGCTTTAAAAAGAGAAAGCTTAGAAAGGGAGGTGCTTGTTAAAATGCTAAAAATTGAACATATGAGTAAGGTTTTTAATCCTAATACAATAAATGAAAATAAAGTTTTTGATGATTTTTCTCTTGAAGTAGATAAGGGAGATTTTGTTACTATAATAGGTTCTAATGGAGCAGGTAAATCTACACTTCTTAACATAATAGCTGGAAGCATTACTGAAGATAGCGGAAAAATACTTATCAATAATGAAGAAGTATCTAATAAACCTGAATATAAGAGAGCAAAATCTATAGGAAGAGTATTTCAAAATCCTTCAGTGGGAGTTTCTCCTAATATGACTATTTTAGAAAATATGTCTTTAGCTGATAATAAAGGAAAAAGATTTGGATTAACTTCAGGAATAAACAAAAAGAAGATAGATGAATATAAAGAAATGTTAAAAAGAGTTGATTTAGGACTTGAGGATAAATTGTTTAATAAAGTTCAATTATTATCAGGTGGACAAAGACAAGCTTTAACTCTTATGATGGCAGTAATGTCAAATCCTAAGCTTCTTCTTTTAGATGAACATACAGCAGCATTAGACCCAAAAACTTCTGAAAAGATAATGGATATCACAAAGAAGATTGTTAAAGAAAAAGGAATAACAACTCTTATGGTAACACATAATCTAAAGCATGCAGTAGAAACTGGAAATAGATTATTTATGATGCACAGAGGTGTTGTTGTAATAGATGTTAAAGGAAAAGAAAAAGCAGAGCTTGATACAACAGACAAGCTTATGGCTTTATTTGAAAAGCTTAATGTAAGAGATGACTTAAGTGATAAAACATTACTTGGTTAATTTAAGTTAAATTTAAAAATAAGAAAGGAATTATCGTGTTAAATGATAAGTCCTTTCTTATTTTTTTATATTATCAAGAATTTGCATAAATTCATTTAATCTAACTTTTATATGATATAATTTTTTTATATAAACTAGTGAAAGGAAAGAATAAATATGTATAAGCCATTAGCAGATAAAATAAGACCTACTGAATTAAGTGAAGTTTGTGGTCAACAGCATATTTTAGGCAAAAATAAGATTTTAGATAGAATAGTAAAAAGCAATTCAATAAGTAACATGATTTTTTATGGACCTCCAGGAGTAGGAAAGACAACTGTGGCTAATATTATTGCAAAAAAGGCTAATAAAAGGTTTTATAAATTAAATGCTACAAATGCTTCTCTTAAAGATATTCAAGAAATAGCAAGTGAGCTTGATACCTTTATGGGAAGGGATGGAGTTTTATTATATTTAGATGAAATTCAAAATTTTAATAAAAAGCAACAGCAATCTCTTTTAGAGTATATTGAAGATGGAAGAATAACTTTAATAGCTTCAACAACAGAAAATCCATATCATTATGTTTTTAAAGCCCTTTTAAGCAGAAGTACAATATTTGAATTTAAAAATTTAAGTGAAGAAGATGTTTTAAAAGCATTAAAAAGGGCAATAAATATAGAAAAGGAAGAATTTAAGGAATTAACCTTAAAAGTAGATGAAGAAGCTTTAAAATATTTTGCTTCTGCTTGCAATGGTGATGTAAGAAAGGCTATTAATGGCCTAGAGGTAGCTTTAAATTCCACAAATCCAGATAAAAATGGAATAGTAAATATTGATGTAAAGGTAGCAGAAGAAAGCACTCAAGTAAAGGTTGTCCCTTATGATATTAATGGAGATAGTCATTATGATATTTTAAGTGCTTTCCAAAAGTCTATAAGAGGTAGTGACCCTAATGCTTCAATTCATTATTTAGCAAGGCTTATTAAAGCTGGAGATTTAATTTCAATATGCAGAAGACTTCAGGTTATAGCTTCAGAAGATATTGGTCTTGCATATCCTCAGGCAGCTCCTATAGTAAAATCTTTAGTGGATTCTGCAAGGGAGCTTGGCTTTCCAGAGGCAAGAATACCTCTTGCAGAGGCTACTTTATTACTTGCAACAGCTCCTAAGTCAAATTCTGCATACTTAGCAATAAATTCAGCCTTAGAGGATTTAGATAAAATAAAAATAGACGACATTCCAAGTGATTTAAAGGACTGTCATTATAGTGGAGCAAAATCTTTAGGAAGAGGAATAGGCTATAAATATCCTCATGATTATGAAAATCACTATGTAAAGCAACAATATCTTCCTAATAATATAAAAAATAAGATTTATTATGAATTTGGAGATAATAAAATGGAGAGAGCTTCTAAAGAGTATTGGAAGAAGGTTAAAGGAGAGTAATATGGAACAATGCATTGAGGTTTTAAATAAGTATTATGGTTATAAGTCATTTAGAGAAGGACAGAAAGAAATAATTGAAGAAATTTTAAAAGGAAAAGATGTTCTTTCAATTATGCCAACAGGAGCAGGAAAATCTATATGTTATCAAGTACCTGCACTCATTTTTGAAGGGATGACTGTAGTTATATCACCACTTATTTCTCTTATGAAAGACCAAGTAGATAACTTAATATCATTAGGAATAGAGGCAAGTTTTATAAATTCTACTTTAGATAAAAATGAACTTGAAGATGTTTTATATAAAGTAAAAAATAATAAATGCAAAATTCTTTATATAGCACCAGAAAGACTTGATTCTATAGAATTTTTAAATATAGTTTCAAATTTAAATATATCTCAGGTTGCTATTGATGAAGCACATTGTGTTTCAAGTTGGGGACATGATTTTAGAATAAGTTATAGAAAAATAGCATTTTTTATAAATTCTCTAAATATAAAACCAATAGTCACAGCTTTTACTGCAACTGCTTCAAGTGAAGTTAGAGAGGATATTATAAATCTTTTAAAATTAAAAAATCCTAAGGTTTTTGTTACAGGATTTGATAGAAAAAATTTAGAAATTACAGTTGTTAAAGGAAAGAATAAAACCTTATTTTTAAAAGAATACTTAAAGAAAAATAAGGATGCCTCAGGAATAATATATTGTGCAACTAGAAAGGAAACAGATAAAATTTACAATGCTTTATTAAAAGATGGTTATAAGGTTTTAGAATATCATGCAGGATTAAGTGATGAAGTTAGAAAGAAAAATCAAGAAGATTTTATTAATGATAAGGTAAATATAATGGTTGCTACAAACGCTTTTGGTATAGGGATTGATAAACCTAACATAAGATATGTAATTCATAATAATATGCCTCAAAATATAGAAGGATATTATCAGGAAATAGGAAGAGCAGGGCGTGATGGTGAAAAGAGTGAGTGTATATTATTGTTTTCACCATCAGATATACATCTTCAAAAGTATTTAATAGATATAAGCATTGAAAGTGAAGAAAGAAAGGCTGTAGCATATAGCAAGCTTCAAGATATGACTTCATTTGTTTATAGTAGTGGTTGTTATAGAAAATTTATTTTAAACTATTTTGGAGAAGAAGCTAAAGAAGAGTGTAATAATTGTAGTAATTGTTTAGCAGAGGGAGAAATAATTGATAAAACTATAGATGCTCAAAAGGTATTATGTTGCATAAAGAGAATGAATAGAGGGTATGGCATAGGAATGCTTGTTAATGTATTAAGAGGCTCTAAGGATAAAAAAGTTGTTGGATTTGGTTTTGATAAACTAAGCACTTATGGAATAATGAAGGATTACTCTAAAGAGGACTTAACCACTTTTATAAATACTTTAATTTCTCATGGCTTTATAAGTCAAGAGGAGGGAACTTATCCTATTTTAAAACTTAATAATCGTTCTGTGAAAGTTATTAAAGGGCAAGAAAAGGTTGAACTTAAAGAAATTGTTGTTAAGGAAAATAAATATGAAATTAATGAATTATTTAATATTCTTAGAAATTTAAGAATGGAAATATCAAGAGAAGAAAATGTACCTCCATATATAGTATTTGGTGATAATACATTAAAGGAAATGAGTAATACTTATCCAATAAATAAAGAAAAATTCCTTATGATAAATGGAGTAGGACAGCTTAAATATGAAAAGTATGGAGAAAGATTTTTAAAGGTTATAAGAAATTACGTTAATGAAAATAATATAGTAATTGAAGAGGTTAATAGTTTTGAGAAAAAAGAAGAGGCTAAAAAAGAATTTTTAAATGTAAACACAGATAATAAGCTTTATAGTGATCTTAGAAATCTTAGAAAAAAATTTGCAGAAAGAGAAGGAGTATATGAATATAGCACAATATCTATGAACACTTTAAAAGACATAAGTGGAAGATATCCAAAAACATTAGAAGAGCTTAAAGATATAAGTGGAATGGGACCTAAAAAGTGTGAAAAATATTCAAAAGAAATTTTAGAGCTTGTTAATAAATATATTAAAGATAATGATATTAATGCTAATTTTAAATATAAAGAAAGAAGTAAAATAATAATAGATGGAGAAACTAGAAGTAATAATGAAATATGTATAGATGAAATTAAAAAAGGAACATCTTTAAAAGAAATAAGTAAAAATATAGAATTGTCCATATCTACTTTATTAGGCTATGTAACAGATTATATAAAAGAAACAGGAGAAGTTAATTTTAATTTAGGACTTGATGAATTTATAAAGCCTTTAGAAGAAGAGAGAATAATAAGTGTTTGCAATAAAGTAGGAATAGAAAAGGTATCTTTAATAAAAAAAGAACTTCCAAGAGAAATAAGCTATGATAGCATAAGAGCAGTTATACTTAAAAACTATTATAAAATAAATTAAATATATAATTAAAGATTATCATATGGTGTGAATTATGACTTTGTTTAGTAAGGCAGAAAAAGTAAAGTAATAATTTATACTTTTTTATTGACAATTTCCGAGTGTTTTGCTATGATATGAACTGTGATATAAATCATAGTATTTTACTCAACATTAAGGAGTGAATAATAAATGAAGTTATCTACAAGGGGACGTTATGGAGTAAAAGCCATGGTTGATTTAGCAATAAACTATGGGGAAGAACCTGTATCAATAAAAAGTATTTCTGTAAGACAAAATATTTCAGAAAGCTATTTAGAACAATTATTTTCTCCATTAAGAAAAGCAAATCTTATAACAAGTATAAGAGGGGCTCAAGGGGGATATGTTTTAAGTAGAGAACCTAAAGACATTACTGTAGCAGATATTATGAAGGTTGTAGAAGGACCAATAGAGGTTTCAGGATGCATTGAAAATAATGATTGTGATAATAGTGATTGTTGTGCCACAAGACTTTTATGGGAAAAACTTAAAAAAAGTATAGATGAAGTTATGGAATCTATAACCCTTCAAGATATTGTTGATGACAATGAAAGAATAAAAGCAGAAAATGAAAAATTAAAATTAAAATTATAGAGGTGAATATTAATGAAGACAGTATATATGGATTACTCAGCTACTACTTATGTTAAACCAGAAGTTTTAGAAGAAATGCTTCCTTACTTTACTGAAAAGTTTGGAAATCCATCATCTTTTTATGAAATATCAAGAGAAACAAGTAAAGCAGTAACAAGGGGAAGAGATAAGGTTGCTAAAGCTTTAAATTGTGAGCCAAGTGAAGTTTACTTTACAGGTGGAGGTTCAGAAGCAGATAACTGGGCACTTAAAGGAATAGCATCAGCTTATAAAAATAAAGGAAATCATATAATAACAACTAAAATAGAACATCATGCTATACTTCATACATGTGAATATTTAGAGAAAAATGGTTATGAAGTTACTTATCTTGATGTTGATGAAGAAGGATTTATTGATTTAGAACAATTAAAAAATGCAATTACAGATAAAACAATTTTAGTTTCTGTAATGTTTATAAATAATGAAATAGGAACTATCGAACCAATAAAAGAAATAGGAAAGATATGCCATGAAAGAGGAGTATTATTCCATACAGATGCTGTTCAAGCAGTAGGACATGTTCCAATAGATGTTAAAGAGTTAAATATAGACTTATTATCTCTAGCTGGTCATAAAATATATGGACCTAAAGGAATAGGAGCTCTTTATATAAGAAAGGGTGTTAGAATACACAACTTAATTCATGGTGGTGGACAAGAAAGAGGAAGAAGAGCTGGTACAGAAAATATTGCTGGAATAGTAGGATTAGGAAAGGCAATAGAACTTGCTACTTCAAATATAGAAGAAGAATCTAAAAGATTATCAAAGCTTAGAGATAGACTTATAGAAGGATTGCTAAAGATACCTCACACAAGACTTAATGGACCTAAAGATGGTTCTAAGAGGTCACCAGCAAATGTTAATGTATGCTTTAGATTTATAGAAGGAGAATCTATACTTCTTTCACTAGACTTTGAAGGAATATGTGCTTCAAGTGGAAGTGCTTGTACATCAGGTTCATTAGACCCATCACATGTACTTTTAGCTATTGGACTTCCTCATGAAATAGCTCATGGTTCTTTAAGATTAAGCTTAGGAGCAGGTTCAACAGATAAAGATGTTGATTACATATTAGAAAAACTTCCACCAATTATAGAAAGATTAAGAAATATGTCTCCATTATGGGAAGACTATTTAAAGAAAGGAGAAAAATAAATTATGATATATTCAGAAAAGGTTATGGATCATTTTAAAAATCCAAGAAATGTAGGAGAAATTGAGGATGCTAATGGAATAGGAGAAGTTGGTAATGCTAAGTGTGGAGATATAATGAAAATATATCTTAAGATAGAAGACAATATAGTAAAAGATGCTAAGTTTAAAACCTTTGGATGTGGTTCTGCAATAGCATCATCTTCAATGGCAACTGAACTTATAAAAGGGCATACTGTAGAAGAAGCTTGGGAATTAACAAATAAAGCAGTTGCAGAAGCATTAGATGGACTTCCACCAGTAAAGATGCACTGTTCTGTTTTAGCAGAAGAAGCTATCCACAAGGCAATAAATGATTATAGAAAAAGAATGGGTCTTGAAGAATGGGATATGGTAGAACATGGTGATGATTTACATGACCATGTTCATGGAGAAGAATAAGATATGAGTGAAAAGAAGCCAAAAGTTGTAGTTGGTATGAGTGGCGGAGTTGATAGCTCCGTTGCTGCATATCTTTTAAAGGAACAAGGGTATGATGTTATAGGGGTTACAATGAGAATGGCACCTAATAATCCTGAATTTGAAGAGGTTGAAGGCGGGTGTTGTGGACTTTCTGCTGTTGAAGATGCAAGAAGAGTTTGTGACAGACTTGAAATACCTTTTTATGTGTTAAATTTTAAAGAACTATTTAAAGAAAAAGTTATAGACTATTTTGTAGATTCATATATGCAAGGAAAAACTCCAAATCCTTGTATTGCATGCAATAAGTATTTAAAATTTGATGCTCTTTTAAGAAAAGCAAGAGGTATTGGTGCAGAATATGTTGCTACAGGACATTATGCAAAGATTGAAAAAAGAGATGGAAGATATCTTTTAATTCGTTCTGATGATGACAAAAAAGATCAAACCTATGCATTATATAATTTTACTCAAGACCAACTTGCACATACTTTAATGCCTTGTGGAAAATACACAAAAGATAAAATAAGAGAAATAGCAAAAGAAATAGGTTTAGCTGTTCATAATAAAAAAGATAGTGAAGAAATTTGCTTTATACCAGATAATGACCATGGAAGATTTATTAAAGAAGAAATGCCAGGTAAGGTTAAGCCAGGAAATTTTGTTGATAAAGAAGGCAATATATTAGGAAGACATAAGGGTATTGTTTACTATACAATAGGTCAAAGAAAAGGCTTAGGTTTATCTCTTGGAACACCAGTTTTTGTTACAGGAATAAATACTAAGAAAAATGAAGTAATTGTAGGACCTGAAAGTGATATATTCCAAACAGATTTATTAGCAAGAGATGTTAATTTTATTCCTTTTGATA
Source organism: uncultured Eubacteriales bacterium (assembly GCA_900317445.1). Lineage (GTDB taxonomy): Bacteria > Bacillota > Clostridia > Clostridiales > Clostridiaceae > Clostridium. Next base: position 28,508 of record ONGV01000177.1, read on the forward strand.
AACTAGAAAAAGAAATTAAAGTAACAGCAAAAGTAAGATATGCAGGAAAACCTGCAGAAGCAACTCTTTATCCAGAACCTTATGGAAAGGTTAGGGTATCATTTAAAGAAAAGCAAAGAGCAATAACACGTGGCCAATCAGTTGTATTCTATGATGGAAATATAGTTGTTGGTGGAGGAATAATAGAAAAAATATTTTAGAACTTAGCTTGGTTCAAAAGTATTAGTTTCCTTATGTTATTCAGTCGTTCCGTCGACAGGCTCCAAGTCACGCCTTCATAAAATAAGGAAACTAATACTTTAATAAGCAAAATTAAGTTGAAAATAATAAAGAGAGAACTACAATCTCTCGCTAATATTCTAAGGTTTTATAAAGTTTACAATAGTAAGCCAATAGCAATAATCTTTTTCGATAAAAAAATTATAAATGTAAGCCATGTTTAAGAAGCATGGCTTGTTTTAATTGTAGGAGAGCTTAAAGCTCTTTTACAAATTGGAATTGTTCAAGTTTTTTACCGGAGAAAATATCAATTTTATGATTCAATACTATTTTCTTTATTGTAATCATTGAGTTGTTTTTTCATTTGTTCTTCTTGTTCTTTTTCTTTAAAATATTGCTTTATACCATTTTTAACTCCATGTTTTATAATAAAATATAATGCTAATAGAACTATAATAGCATCTCCAAAGCTCATCCCCAAATCTTCCCATAACATAAGTGTATCCTCCTATTTCAGCACAAGAGTAAAAATTAATGCAATAATCAATGTGATAACTCCCGATCCAAGACCGAGCAATATCTTCTGATAAGGACGTTTAGCTTCTTCTTTTGCTTTTGCAATCTCATCAAGGCTGGTTCCTTCTGTAAAAGCAATAATTTCACGATAGGTTTGAATATTAAATTGCTTTTTCTTCTTTTCTATGATAATAGCAACATAAAACAGTACACCACATAGCACTAACCAAATACCAATACCTATAAAATTAAAAAAATGAACTAACGGAATTGGTGATATTATTGCCAATAAAAATAAAATTCCAAAAACTTGACTCAACTTTTCAAATTCTCTCTTATCCTCTTCATTAACTTGTTTTTTCATAATTTCAACATCTCCTTTGATTAAATTATCGATAGAGACATTAAATACTTCACTTAAAAGAACAAGACTGTTTACATCAGGATAGCTCTTATCATTTTCCCAGTTAGAAATAGTTTGTCTAGATACATATATTTTTTCTGCAAGTGCATCTTGGGATAATGCTAATTCATTTCGATATTTTTTTATCTGTTTTCCAAGTTCCATATTGTTTGTCTCCTTTCACAATTTACTCTAATCAAAGTTAAGTTTTTCGTCTATCAAATAGCTTTGACAGTAAGTATTTTATAGTTATTTTCCATTGTCAAAAGTCTTTGACATTAACTAAAATACCATATTTTCAAAGAAAAATAAGAATTTACATATCAACAAATTGTAATTTGTTATTTAAATTTCTAACATAATTGGTATATGATCAGAATAGATTAACCATTTTTTATAATCCAATACTTTGTAATTTTTTATTCTTTCTTTATGAATAAAACAATGATCAATGTGATATCCTTTATCTAAATGTCGATATAAATAGAAAGTTTTTTGTTTTTCTTCACCTTGGTTTTCGTTATAAAAATAATGATATGCAGAAATTAATCCTTTTTTTTCTAGAATTTTTACAACATTGGTATGATTTCTTTTTTTATGTTGCTTATCCCATATTTTATTACTATTAAGGTCTCCAATTATTATTGTTTTATTATTATATTTATTTATGTGAATACATTGATATATATAATATTCTTCTATATATGGATCACAAGCCCAAACTCCTACTAAATCAAAACTACTATTTATATTAACAGATATAAAATTTCTTAGACAGTATGGTTCCCAGTTATTCATTTTTAATTCAATATTATCTTTGGCAAAAATCCCTAATCCCTTATTTTTGTTATCGCCAATCCAAATATAATTACTTGCAAAAGAAAAATAATTAGTATTTTTAAAATTGGTTGGATTTTCACATTCTTGTATTACATATATATCAGCATTCAATTTTACTACATTTTTAAATTTTTTTCGAAATTTACCATTACAATTCCAACTTACAATTTTCATACATTCTTCCTTATAAATTATGATTTATATAATTAATTATACAACAAATTTTACTTATCTTTATTATAGATTTTTTATAATTCCTTAATTATAAAAGAAACTACATTATTTGTTGGCAGGAATCAATTATATATTGTGACATAGCAAAATAAAAAAATAATGAATAATTTAGTAAATATGGGGAAGAATATTTATAGAATGGAATAAGGATGGTATGGTATGGATACAAGTAGGAGTTTTTATATGAAAAAAGTTTATAATTCTAAAGGAAAAAAATTAGGAATAATAAAAGATATTATTTTAGATTTAAAAAATAAATCAGTATTAGGGTTTAAGGTTTCTGATTATGCTATATTTAAGAAAAAGGATTTTCTTGATGTAAGGGATATAAAATTTGTATGTGAAGAAAAAATGATAGGTGTTTTATCAACTGGCGATGGAATAAGATTTTCAGAATATAAACATACAGATATCTTAGATTATTTTGGTGTTTTAAAAGGAGCTTTAGAGGATATAATAATAGATATGAAAACTTATAAAATAAAAGGTGTAATAACTTCTCCAGGAATATTAGAAAAATTATCTAAAGGAAAAGAAATATTACTTTCAAATAATATAGAATTTAAAAAGGATTGTATTTTAGATTTAAATTCAAATAATATTACATTTAAAAATATAACTCACAAGGCTATGAATTATGAATTTTTTAAGAAAGCATAAAGTAAAAATACTAATAATCTCCTTTATATTATGTTTATTTTTATTATATATCTTTTTTAAACCTTTTAAAGAAATTTTATCAATAATAATTATTTCTGCTATAATTGCTTATATTTTAAATCCAATAAAAAAATATTTAATTAATAAGAAATCTTTAAAAGAAAAAAAGGCAACCTTAATAATTATTATAGGAATAATATTATTTATAATAGGTATTTTAGTTATTTTAATTCCAACTATTTTTAAAGAGTTAAATAACTTAGGAGAAGGTCTTGAAGTTTTATATAATTATATAGAAAGCTTTGAGGAAAAATCAAAATTTCTTCAGTCACCATTTTTATATTTTATATATTCAAAGGGAAAAGAAAAAATATCATATTTTTTTATTGCTATGTCACAGTCTTTAGTAGATAATATTATATCTTATAGTGAAAATATTTTATCTCTAGCCCTTATACCAATTGTAGTATATTACTTTTTATCAGATGGCAAAAATATATTAAAAAATCTTTATCTCCTTATTCCAGTAAAAAAAAGAATGTTAACTAAAAAAATAGCAAAGGATATAGATAAAATATTAGTTAAATATATATTAAGTCAAATATTTTTATCCTTTTTAATTGGCATAATAACATTAATAGTTCTTTTAGTATTAGATATAAAACTCCCAATAGTTTTATCAATACTAAATGGAATTTTTAACATAATTCCCTATTTTGGTCCAATACTTGGAGCAATTCCTATACTATTAATAGCACTTATGGATTCTTTTTCAAAATGCTTATGGTCAGCTATAGCAATTTTTATAATACAACAAATAGAAGGAAATATATTATCTCCTAAAATAACAGGAGATAGCACTAATATTCATCCTTTAGTTATAGTTATACTTCTTCTTGTAGGGGAAAAGTTTGGAGGATTTATAGGAATGATTTTAGTGATTCCAATAGCTGTTGTGATAAAGGTTATATATGAAGATGTAAATTATTCATTATTTTCATAACAAAATAAATATTAAAAAATTATAATCAAAAATATTGACATAACTTCAAAGTTAAAATATAATCAACAATAAATGAATAAATTTAAGCAATGATAAGGATTAGTAGATTTTATTTTTCTATTTAGAGAGAAAGTGGATGGTGCAAACTTTTTAGAAAAAACTTCGAAGCTGCCTTGGAGCTATATAAAAACTAAGTGATGTATTTTTTATACATAATTAGGGTGGTACCGCGGAAGAGTTAGCTTTCGTCCCTTGTTTTAGGGATGGGAGCTTTTTATATTATAAAGAAATCATGGAGGGAAAAAAATGAAACAATATGGTACAAATGAACTAAGAGAAATGTACTTAAAATTCTTTGAAGGAAAAGACCATTTAAGATTAAAAAGCTTTTCTCTTGTTCCAAATAATGATAAAAGTTTACTTTTAATTAATGCAGGTATGGCACCACTTAAACCATACTTTACAGGGGTTCAAGAACCACCAAGAAGAAGAATAACAACTTGTCAAAAGTGTATAAGAACTGGTGATATTGAAAATGTAGGAAAGACATCAAGACATGGTACTTTCTTTGAAATGCTTGGAAACTTCTCTTTTGGAGATTATTTTAAAGAAGAAGTTATTCCATGGGCTTGGGAGTTTGTTACAGAAGTTTTAGAAATGCCTAAGGATAAACTATACGTAACAATATATTTAGACGACGATGAAGCTTATGATATATGGACTAGAAAGACTGATATAGACCCAGTTAGAATATTTAGATTAGGAAAAGAAGATAACTTCTGGGAACATGGTGCAGGTCCTTGTGGTCCTTGTACAGAAATACACTTTGATAGAGCAGA
>ONGV01000035.1 GCA_900317445.1 uncultured Eubacteriales bacterium
AAGGCATATATGCTAATAAAAGCTGGAAAGCCATTAGATGCATTTTATGATGTTGGTTCATGGGTAATTACACTTATTTCATTAGGAATAGTTCTTGTTGGTGCATTTGCAGGAGGAGTACCTTCTATAGTTAAAAATATAGCAATTGTTGCTATGATATTTGGAATGGTTGTTATTGTATTAACAAATGGTAGAGGTGCAGGAAGCAAAGCAGCAGAATTAGGTCAAGGAGCATACGCATTATATGGTATTACAAGTTATGTAGGAGACCTTGTTTCTTATACAAGATTAATGGCATTAGGTTTAGCAGGTGGTTCTCTTGCAGGAGCATTTAACATGATAATAGGACTATTTAGCAGTAATATAGTTGCATTAATATTATTTGGACCATTATTATTTGTATTTGGACACATATTTAATTTAGCTTTATCATTATTAGGAGCTTACGTTCATACATGTAGATTACAATATGTTGAATATTTTGGTAAGTTCTATGAAGGTGGAGGAAGAGCATTTGCTCCATTTAAGGCAGAAGAAAAGTTTATAAATTTAAAAAAATAAAAAACAATAATTTTTTAGGAGGATTTTTATAATGGAAATGACTTGGGTTCAATATTTAGCAGAAAATTTCGGAGGGTTTATTTTTGGTGCACTAGGTGTTGCATTAGCTGTTGGTTTAGCAGGTATAGGTTCAGCAAAGGGTGTTGGACTTGCAGGTGAAGCTGTTTCAGGACTTTTAACAGAACAACCAGAAAAGTTTGGTAAGGCATTAATTCTTGAACTATTACCAGGTACACAAGGTTTATATGGATTCGTTGTAGGTCTTATGGTTATGTTCTCTTTATCAACTGATACTACTTTAGCACAAGGTTTATACTTATTCTTAGCATGTTTACCAGTTGCAATTGCAGGTTTATTCTCAGGTATAGCTCAAGGTAAAGCAGCAGCAGCTTCAGTTCAAATATTAGCTAAGAAGCCAGAACATAACACTAAGGGTATAGTTTTAACAGCAATGGTTGAAACTTATGCATTATTAGGATTCGTTATATCATTATTATTAGTAATTCAATCATTTTAAGATTAAGGATGTGGAGCTATGTCAAATATAGGTAACTTGACTTCAAAAATCTTAAAGGATGCAGAAGTTAAAAGAGACAATATATTAGCAGTAGCAGAAGAAGAAAAAGCTAAAATCCTTAACAAGAAAAAAGATGAAGCAGAAACTTTAGAAGCTACAATGCTAGAAAAAGCTAAAAGTGAAGCTGAAACTAGAAAAGAAAGAGTTATTTCTAGTGCAGAGCTTAAAGCAAGAAATGAAAAACTTCAAGCTAAGCAAACAGTAATTAAAGAAGTCTTTGAAAAGGCTGTTGAAGAACTTTGCAAGCTAGGAAAAGATGAATATTTAAAATTTATAGAAAATGGAGTTACTTCTTTAGCAGTAACTGGTGATGAAAATCTAATTTTAAATGCAGAAGGACAAAAATTAGTTGATGAAGCTTTTGTAAAATCAATTAATAATGAATTATCTGCAAAGGGTAAAAAAGGAAATATAAAATTAAGTTCAACTGTAGGAAACTTTAAAGGTGGATTTATTTTAGAAAAAGATGGAATAGAAATAAATAACACTTTTGAAGCTTTAGTAGAATCTATGAAAGAAGAAATGGAACTAGAAGTGGCAAAGGCACTATTTAATTAAGGAGGTTTATTAATGGATAAAATGCAATTTACTCAAGTTATACCAAGACTTAGAGTATTAGAAACAAGACTCCTTGATAAGACTAAATTAGACAGAATGATAGATTCAAATTCTGCTGAAGATGCATTAAAGGTGCTTCAAGAAACAGAGTATGCTAATGTAATGTCAAATGTAAAAAGACCAGAGGATTATGAAGAAATTTTAAGTGCTGAACTTAAGAGAATATATCATGAAATGTATGATATGTCTCCATCTAAAGAACTTATTGATTTAATGGGTATTAGATATGACTATCATAATTTAAAAGTTATAATAAAAGGAATGTTCTTAAAGAAAGATTTATCAGATATGTTTATTTCAGTAGGAAGAATAGATCCTTTTAAATTAAAATTATCAATTGAAAATGGAAATTTATCAGACCTTTCTAAAGTTATGAGAAATGCAGTAGAAGAAACAATAGATGATTTTAATTCAAAACAAGATCCTCAAAGAATTGATATTATATTAGATAAATATATGTTTGAAGATATGATGTCAATTTGTAAAAGTCTTAAAGATACTTTTGCAGAAAAATATGTTAAAGCTACAATAGACTTAAATAATGTTAAAACTTTATTAAGAGTTAAAAAGCAAAATAAAGGTAGAGATTTCTTACTTTCAGTAGTAATTGATGGAGGCTTTATTGACAAAGATACTCTTGTAACATTACTTACAGATGCAACAGAAAATATTCCAAATAAATTAAGCTTCACTAATTATTCAGAAGTATTAAAAAATGGTGTAGATTCATACATAAAAAATGGTTCTGCTAGTTTACTTGAAAAATTAATTGATAATTACATAATGGATATTATGAAGGAAGCTAAGATGATTCCATTTGGAGGAGAACCTTTATTAGCATATATTTATGCAAAAGAAACAGAGATAAAAGTTGTTAGAATTATTATGGTTGGCAAACTCAATAATATTACTGGGGAAGTAATTAGAGAAAGGCTGCGTGATATTTATGTATAAAAAAATAGGTGTTGTTGGAGATAAAGATTCAGTTTTAGCATTTAAAGCTTTAGGAATAGACGTTTTCCCTGTTGTAGAACCTGATGAGGCTAGAAAAACTATAGATAAAATGGCAATGAATGATTACGCAGTTATATTTGTAACTGAACAAGTTGCAAAGGATATTGAAGAAACTATTGAAAGATATAATAAAATGGTACTTCCAGCTGTAATATTAATTCCAAGTAATCAAGGAACATTAAATATAGGTACTCAAAGAATCAGTGATAACGTAGAAAAAGCTGTAGGCGTTAATATTTTATAAGAAGGAAGGTTGGTAAGGTGAAGACCGGAAAGATAATTAAAGTTTCAGGACCTTTAGTTGTTGCTGAAGGTATGGATGAAGCAAATATATATGATGTTTGTAAAGTTGGAAAAAGTGGTCTTATTGGAGAAATCATAGAAATGAGAGGCGATAAGGCATCAATCCAAGTATATGAAGAAACTGCAGGAATAGGACCTGGAGACCCAGTTATAACAACTGGAGAACCACTAAGTGTAGAACTTGGACCAGGACTTATAGAATCAATGTTTGATGGAATACAAAGACCTCTAGATGCATTTATGGAAGCTGCTCAATCAGCATTCTTAAAGAAAGGTATTGCAGTTCCATCATTAAACAGAGAGAAGAAATGGCCTTTTGTAGCTACTGCTAAAGTAGGAGATAAGGTTTCTTCTGGAGATGTTATAGGTACAGTTCAAGAAACAACAGTTGTTGTTCAAAAGATAATGATTCCTTATGGAATTGAAGGTACAATAAAATCAATAAACAGTGGAGATTTCACAATTGAAGAAACAATTGCAGTAGTTGAAACTGCAAATGGAGATAAAAACATTAAATTAATGCAAAAGTGGCCTGTAAGAAAAGGTAGACCATATGCACAAAAATTAAACCCAGCAGCTCCAATGACTACAGGACAAAGAGTTATAGATACTTTCTTCCCAGTAGCTAAAGGTGGAGCAGCAGCAGTACCAGGACCATTCGGAGCTGGAAAAACAGTTGTTCAACACCAAATAGCTAAATGGGGAGATGCTGAAATAGTTGTTTATGTTGGTTGTGGTGAACGTGGAAACGAAATGACAGACGTTTTAAATGAATTCCCAGAACTAAAAGACCCAAAAACTGGTCAAAGCTTAATGAAGAGAACAGTTCTTATAGCTAACACTTCAAACATGCCAGTTGCAGCTAGAGAAGCTTCTATTTACACAGGAATAACAATTGCAGAATACTTTAGAGATATGGGTTATTCAGTTTCAATTATGGCAGACTCAACTTCAAGATGGGCAGAGGCTCTAAGAGAAATGTCTGGTAGACTTGAAGAAATGCCTGGTGATGAAGGATACCCAGCTTACCTAGGTTCAAGACTTGCAGATTACTATGAAAGAGCTGGTAAAGTTGTATGTTTAGGTAAAGATGGAAGAGAAGGTGCAATTACAGCAATCGGTGCAGTATCACCTCCAGGAGGAGATATATCAGAACCAGTTTCACAATCAACACTTAGAATTGTTAAAGTGTTCTGGGGACTAGATGCTCAACTTGCATACCAAAGACACTTCCCATCAATTAACTGGTTAAATTCATATTCATTATATCAAGATAGTATTGATAAATGGATGGATGAAAATGTTGCTTCAGATTGGTCTAGCTTAAGACAAGAATGTATGTCTATACTTCAAGATGAAGCTAACCTTCAAGAAATTGTAAGACTTGTTGGTATAGATGCTTTATCAGAATCAGATAGATTAAAACTTCAAGTTGCAAAGTCAATAAGAGAAGACTATCTACAACAAAATGGATTCCATGAAATAGATACTTATACATCATTAGATAAGCAATATAAGATGTTAAAGCTTATAATCACTTTCAGAAGAGAAGCTGAAAGAGCATTAAAAGCTGGAGTTTATTTAAATAAGATATTAGAACAAGATGAAATTATCGATAGAATAGCAAGAAGTAAGTATGTTCATGAAGATGAAATAGAAAAGATTGACCAAATAGCAGTAGATTTAAAAGCTATAATTGATAACTTAATTAATGAGGGAGGTGTACTAGATGCTTAAGGAATACAGAACAGTTACTGAAGTTGTTGGACCTTTGATGGTTGTTGAAGGTGTTGAAGGTGTTAAATATGATGAACTAGTTGAAATAGAATTACAAACTGGAGAAAAAAGAAGAGGTAAGGTTCTAGAAGTTAATGGCTCTAAAGCAATGGTACAAATCTTCGAAGGTTCTACAGGAATTAACTTAAAGGGTACTAAGGTTAAATTCTTAGGAAGACCACTTGAAATTGGTGTTTCTGAGGATATGTTAGGAAGAGTCTTTGATGGAATGGGTAGACCAAATGATAATGGACCTGAAATAATTCCAGAAGAAAGAAGAGATATAAATGGTGAAGCTATAAACCCAATGGCTAGAGACTATCCATCAGAATTTATTCAAACAGGTATTTCTGCTATTGATGGACTTAACACTCTAGTTAGAGGACAAAAACTTCCAGTGTTCTCTGCATCAGGTCTTCCTCATGCACAATTAGCAGCACAAATTGCAAGACAGGCAAAGGTTCTTAATTCAGATTCTAAGTTTGCTGTTGTTTTTGCAGCTATAGGTATAACATTTGAAGAAGCTCAATTCTTCGTTGATGAATTTAAAAAGACTGGTGCTATAGACAGATCAGTTCTATTTATGAACCTAGCATCTGACCCAGCTATTGAAAGAATAGCTACTCCAAGAATGGCATTAACAACAGCTGAATTCTTAGCTTATGAAAAAGGAATGCACGTTCTTGTTATTATGACTGATATTACAAACTATGCAGAAGCATTAAGAGAAATATCAGCAGCTAGAAAGGAAGTTCCAGGAAGAAGAGGATATCCAGGATATCTTTATACTGACCTTTCAACTTTATATGAAAGAGCAGGAAGAATAAAAGGAAAAGAAGGTTCAATAACTCAAATTCCTATACTTACAATGCCTGAAGAAGATAAAACACACCCAATTCCAGACTTAACTGGATATATAACAGAAGGACAAATAATTCTTTCAAGAGAGTTATATAAGAAAGGTGTAATGCCTCCAATAGATGTTTTACCTTCACTATCAAGACTTAAAGATAAGGGTATTGGTAAGAATAAGACAAGAGAAGACCATGCTGATACAATGAACCAATTATTCTCAGCTTATGCTCAAGGTAAGCAAGCAAAAGAATTATCAGCTATCTTAGGTGAATCAGCACTTTCAGAAACTGATAAAAAACTTGCTAAGTTTGCAGAAGCCTTTGAAGAAGAGTATGTTTCTCAAGGATTTACTACAAACAGAACAATTACTGAAACTCTAGATCTTGGATGGAAATTATTAAGTATGCTTCCTAAGACAGAACTTAAGAGAATTAGAGATGAATACCTTGAAAAATATATGCCAAGAAAGGAAGAATAGCCTATGGCAATTTTAAATGTTAATCCAACCAGAATGGAACTTACTAAGCTAAAGAAAAGACTAGCAACCTCAACAAGAAGCCATAAGCTTCTAAAGGATAAGCAAGATGAATTAATGAGACAATTCATTAATCTTATAAAGTATAATAATACTTTAAGAAAAGAAGTTGAAGCTGAATTAGAAGGTTCTTTAAAAGATTTTGTTATGGCAAGAGCTGTAATGAGTTCAGAATTTTTAGAGGAAGCTATAGCTTGTCCAAAAGAGCATATCACTGTTGAAGTTGGTGAGAAGAATGTTATGAGTGTACCAGTTCCAGTAATGAACTTTAAGCGTGAGCTTGAAGGGGATGAGGGAAGTATTTTCCCTTATGGATTTGCAAATACTTCTTCTGAACTTGATGATGCTATATCTAAGTTATATAGTATACTTCCAAAGCTTTTAGAACTTGCAGAAGTAGAAAAGTCAGGTCAACTTATGGCAGATGAAATTGAGAAAACTAGAAGAAGAGTTAATGCTCTTGAATATATGACAATTCCTCAACTAAAAGAAACTATCAGATATATAAGAATGAAGCTTGACGAAAACGAAAGAGCTGCTACTACAAGACTTATGAAAGTTAAGAGTATGATAGACCAAAGAGGATAAATTATCTAAAAAGGATATTATAGTAGAAAAATTTTCTATTTATAATGTCCTTTTTTTATATAATTTATTAAAGTAATATTAAGATATTTGTAATTGATAAAAAAATCATATAATAGTATAATCTTATGTAAATGATTATAATTCATTACAAATTTAAAAATAATGTAACCATAAGTAATTTATTTTAGGAAAGTTAATAGTTAACTTATTTACAAGAAGATAAGGAGTATATAATTTATGAAATATATATTAGGAGTATTGTTAGCTTTTTTTATGGCTTATTTAATTATGCCAATGTTAATGAAGTTAGCAATTAAGGTGGGGTTTACTGATAAACCAACTAAGAGAAAACAACATAGAGCACCTATTCCACTATGTGGAGGAGTGGGGATGTATATAGCATTTTTTAGTATATATTTTCTACTTAGAGTGCAAAGATTTGATTTTCAATTAGCTGTATTCATAGCTTCTACCTTAATATTAGGAATAGGATTAGTTGATGACCACTATAAATCAGTAGGAAAGGAATTTCCTATCTATCCAAGATTTGCTGTTCAGATTTTAGCAGCATTTATAGTATATAAAAATGGAGTTGTTTTTACAGGCTTTGATAATCCTTTTACAAATACATATATATTTCTTCCAGAATGGCTTCAGCTTATATTAACAATAACATGGATATTTGGTGTTACTACTGTAATTAATTGGTCTGATGGAATGGATGGATTAGCTGGAGGTATATCTTTAGTTTCTTGTTTTACATTTTTCTTTGCAGCAATAATATTAGGTCAAGAATGGTCTGCATTAACCTGTTCTGTTTTAGGAGGAGCTATACTTGGTTTTTTAAGATTTAATAAACATCCAGCTCAAATATTTATGGGTGATTCAGGAGCAAACCTTATAGGATTTTTATTAAGTATAATAGCTTTAGATGGAGCTTTTAAAAGTACTACAGTAATGAGCCTTTTCATTCCAATATTAGCATTAGCAGTGCCTATATTTGATAATTTATTTGTTATATATAAAAGATTTCGTGAAGGAAAACCAGTATATCAAGCAGATAGAAGTCAAATGCATTTTAGATTAAAAGAAAGAGGAATGAGCACAAATCAAGTTGTAAGCTTCATAATACTTATAAGTTTAGTTTGTAGTCTTACATCTATAGTACTTCTTTTATTAAAAAGATAAATTATTAGTTTAGTTGAAACAAAACATATATTTTAGTATTATTATACCTAAAGGAAAGTTTTCTTTAGGTATTTTTTTAACAGATTAAAAAATATAGCCTTTAGAAAAAATTTTATAGAGAAATATTTAAAAAGCTTTTAATTAGTTTTAAAGATAAAAAATAGGAGGAAAATATTGATGGAAAAAGTGGAAAGTTTTGAATTAGACCATAGAAAGGTTAAAGCACCTTATGTAAGAAAATGTTGTGTTTTAAATGGAGAAAAAGGAGATAAGGTAAGTAAATTTGATTTAAGATTTCTTCAACCTAATAAAGAATCTTTTGGAACAGCTGCTATGCATGGACTTGAACATTTATTAGCTCATGAACTTAGAACTTATTTAGATGGTGTTATAGATTTATCTCCAATGGGATGTAGAACAGGATTTTATTTAAGTATATGGGGTGATAGAGAACCAGAAGAGATAAAAAATGCTTTAGAAAGTGCATTAAAAGATGTATTAAAAGCTGAAGAAATGCCTGCTGCAAATGAAATACAGTGTGGAAACTATAGAGATTTATCATTATTTGGTGCAAAGGAATATGCAAAAGAAGTTTTAGAAAAAGGATTTTCTTTAAATATTTATGGTGAATAAAATGTTTAAATTAGGTGAATTAAATATTCCTAAAGAAGAAGTACTTAGATATTTAGGCTATAAATCTTCTCAAAAAATAGATGATAATATTAATAATTTAATTAATGAATGTATTGAAGAAACTAAAAATATAATAAATCCTAAATTTGTTTATGCAGAATATACAAAAACATTAGTTGATAATGGTGTATTAATTGATGGAACAAATTTAGTTTTAGAAGGAAATGATATAAAAGAGCACCTAAAATCTGCAAAAAAAGTAGTTTTAATGGCTGTAACTTTAGGAAACTCTATAGAACAAAAAACAAGATTATATGAAAGAATAAATCTTACAAAGGCATTAATATTAGATTCTTGTGCAACAACAGCAGTTGAAGAAATATGTGATAGAATTGAAGAACATATTAAGGAGGAAGCTTTAAAAGAAGGTTTAGGAATAACCTTTAGATATAGTCCAGGATATGGGGATTTACCATTAGATGTACAAAAGAATTTTGTAAATGCACTAAGGGCAGATAAAACAATAGGACTAACAGTTTCAGAAAGTAATTTGCTAATGCCAAGAAAATCTGTAACAGCCATAATAGGATTAATTCCAAAGGATATGGAAGTTAAGAAAAAGGGCTGTGAAGTTTGTAAAAACTATGAAAACTGTAGTTTTAGAAAAGAGGGGAAAAGCTGTGGAAGTTAAAGAATTAATAAAAGATAATATTTTAGTATTTGATGGAGCAATGGGGACAATGCTTCAAAAAAATGGATTAAAACTTGGGGAAAATCCAGAAGTTTTAAATATAAGAGAAAGAGAAATAATAAAAAAAATACATAAAGAATATATAGATAATGGAGCTATGGTTATTTCAACAAATACCTTTGGAGCAAATGAACTAAAGCTTGAAGGTACTGGATTTTCAGTAGAAGAAATCATAGATTCTGCTGTAAAAATAGCACAGGAAGCAAGAGAAGATAAAAATGTTTATATAGCATTAGATATTGGACCAATAGGACATCTTTTAGAGCCAATGGGAACTTTAAGCTTTGATAGAGCCTATGAAATATTTAAAAGACAAGTTGTTCAAGGGGAAAAATCAGGGGTAGATTTAATTCTTTTAGAAACTATGACAGACCTTTATGAAACTAAAGCAGCACTTCTTGCAGTTAAAGAAAATACTAATTTACCAGTATTTTGTACAATGTCCTTTGAGGAAAATGGAAGAACTTTTACAGGATGTACTCCAGAAAGTATGGCAATAACTTTAGAAGGATTAGGTGCAGATGCAGTTGGGGTTAACTGTTCTTTAGGGCCTAAAGAATTAATGCCTATAGTAAAAAGAATAATATCTTCAACAAATCTTCCAGTAATGACTCAACCAAATGCAGGACTTCCTAAAATATCCTTTGGAGAAACTGTATATGATATAACAGTAGATGAATTCTCAAGCTGGATTAAGAAATTTGTAGATGAAGGTGTTAGTATAATTGGAGGATGCTGTGGTACAACTCCAGACTTTACAAAAGCTCTTAGAGAAATTGCAGACAATAATAAAAGAGTACAAAGAGAAAAAGTAAATTTTTCAGCTGTATGTAGTCCTTCAAAAATAGTTAAAATTGAAGGAGTAAAGGTAATAGGAGAAAGAATTAATCCAACTGGTAAGAAAATATTTAAAGAAGCTTTAAAAAATAATGATTTAGATTATGTTTTAAAACAAGCTATTGAGCAAGTAGAGGCAGGTGCTGAAATATTAGATGTAAATGTAGGAGCACCAGAGGTTGATGAAAAGGAAATGATGTTAAAGGTAATTAAAGAAATCCAAAGCATTATAGATACTCCACTTCAAATAGATTCATCTTATCCAGATATAATAGAAGCAGGTCTTAGAAAATATAATGGAAAACCTATTGTAAACTCTGTTAATGGAGAAGATGAGGTTTTAGATAAAATCCTTCCTGTAGTTAAAAAATATGGAGCAAGTGTTGTTGGATTAACACTTGATAAGAGAGGAATTCCACCAACTTGTGAGGAAAGATTTAAAATAGCCCAAAAGATAGTAAAAAGAGCAGCAGATTATGGAATAGATAAAAAGGATGTATTTATAGATTGTCTAGTTTTAACAGCTTCTGCTCAACAAGCTGAAGTTCAAGAAACTTTAAAGGCTGTTAGAAAAGTAAAAGAAGAATTAGGAGTAAAGACTCTTTTAGGAGTTTCTAATATTTCCTTTGGTCTTCCTTGTAGAGATTTAATTAATGAAACATTTTTAGCTTTAGCTATTGCAAATGGATTAGACTTACCTATAATGAACCCTAATAGTAGAGGAATGATGGATGTTATAAATTCATATAATGTTCTTGCTAATATAGATAAGGGTTCAGAAAAATTTATTTCTTTATATGGTAATGCAAAGGTTGAAAGAGGAGTAAAAACAGCTGAAAGTAAAACTAGTAATGAAGATTCAGGAGAAAAAGATATAAAATATATTGTTATAAAAGGTCTTAAAGATGAAGCTGCTAAAGCTACAGAAGAAGCTTTAGAAAATATGGAAGAACTTGAAGTTGTAAATGAACTTTTAATTCCAGCTCTTGATGAGGTAGGAAAGAAGTATGAAGTAGGAGAAATATTCCTTCCTCAACTTATACAATCTGCAGAAACAGTACAAAAGGCTTTTGAAGTTATAAAGGGAAGATTTGTTTTAAAAAGCGAAGCAGGAATTTCAAAGGGAAAAATAATTTTAGCTACAGTTCAAGGTGATATTCATGATATTGGAAAGAATATAGTTAAGGTTATATTAGAAAACTATGGATATGAAGTAATAGATTTAGGAAAAGATGTTCCT
>ONGV01000241.1 GCA_900317445.1 uncultured Eubacteriales bacterium
TATTTAAATAGACTTTCTAAAGCTTTAATGGACAGAATAGACATATTTAATTATATTCCTAGAATAAAATATGAAGAATTAAATAAAAATAATAGTGAATATACTTCTAAAAAAATGAAAGAAAGAGTTTTAAAAGCTAGAGAAAGGCAAAAAGAAAGATTAAAAGGAACTAAATATATTTATAATTCTCAAATAAGGGGAAAAGATATTTTTGAGTTATGTAAAGTAAGTAAAGGGGTAAATGAAATTTTAGAGTATTATTTTAATAATAGCCATCCTTCTTTAAGGTCTTATGGAAAGGTAATTACCCTTGCAAGAACAATTGCAGATTTAGGTGAAAAGAAGGATATAGAGGAAAGTCATGTCTTTGAAGCTATTGGATATAGAAAAAATTTAAAAGGAGAAATAATATAAAAGGATAGACAAAAAATGAAATATGAGATATGGTTATTTATGTTAAATATAACTAATAGTGAAAAAATAAAACTTTTAAAAAAGTATAAAAATGAAAAAACTATATATGAAGAATTTGAAAAAATAATCGAAGATGATAAAAAATTAAATAAAAAATTTAAAAATTTTAAAAAAGAAGAATTAATGAATTTATCATTAGAAAAACTAAAATGGAGCAAAGAAAATAATGTAGAATTTATTTCTTTCAATAATGTAGATTATCCTTGTATTTTAAAGGATATTAAAGAGCCTCCTTATGGACTTTTTTTAAAAGGAAATAAAGCTTTATTAAAAGAAAGAAAAGTGTCAATTGTTGGTTCAAGAAAGTGTTCAAATTATGCAAGTGAAGTAACTAAGCTATTGACAAAAGATTTAATAAGCTATAATATCACAATATTAAGTGGAGGGGCAAAGGGAATAGATTCTATTGCTCATAAAGAAGCAGTTGAAGGTAATGGAAAGACCATTGTAGTATTAGGCTGTGGCATAGATGTTGTATATCCTTCTGAAAACTACAATCTTTTTAAAAAAATTGAAAAGGAAGGACTTATAATTTCTGAATTTTTACCAGGAACAAGACCTATGTCATATAATTTTCCTAAAAGAAATAGAATTATAAGTGGTCTTAGCGAATTAGTTATAGTAGTAGAAGCTTCAAAGAGAAGTGGTTCACTTATAACAGCTGATTATGCTTTAGAGCAAGGAAGAGAGGTTATGGCAGTACCTGGTTCTATATTTTCAGAAGGAAATTATGGAACAAATCAGCTTCTAAGAGATGGAGCACAAGTTTTTTGTGGATTAGAAGATTTGCATACTTTACTTAAATTAGATGAAAGAAAAAAATTAAATGAATTATCAAAGGTAGAAAATAATATATTATCAATAATATCTGATATGCCAATACATATTGATAATATAGTGAAAAAAACTAATATGAGCAGGGAAGTTTTATTTAAAATTTTATTTAAAATGCAAAGGATTAATAAAATAGTAAGCCTTCCTGGAAATTATTATGCGAAGATTAATTGAGTTAAGGGGGTGAATAACTTCATATTAATTTATGAAGTTTTTATATGAGCCAAAATTTAGTTATAGTAGAGTCTCCAGCAAAAGCAAAGACTATAGAAAAGTATTTAGGAAAAAATTATGTGGTTGAAGCATCAATGGGGCATGTTAGAGATTTGCCAAAAAGTAAATTAGGGGTAGATATTGAGGATAACTTTAATCCTAAATATATAACAATAAGAGGAAAAGGGGAACTTATAAGTAAGTTAAGAAAAGCTGCAAAAAAAGCAGATAAAGTTTATCTTGCAACTGACCCTGACCGTGAAGGAGAAGCTATTTCATGGCACCTTGCTAATATTTTAAAAATAGATGAAAGTTCTAAATGTAGAATAGTATTTAATGAAATTACTAAAAATGCAGTTAAAAGTTCTTTAAAATCTGCAAGAAGTATTAATTTAAACCTTGTTGATGCACAACAGGCAAGAAGAGTTTTAGATAGATTAGTTGGGTATCAAATAAGTCCAATACTTTGGAGAAATGTTAAGTGGGGTTTAAGTGCAGGAAGAGTTCAATCAGCAGCATTAAAACTTATATGTGATAGAGAAGAAGAAATAAAAGCCTTTATTCCTAAAGAATATTGGACTGTTGATTGTGTTATGAAAAAAGATAGAAAGAAATTTCCTATAAAACTTGTAAGTAAAGATAATAAGAAAATAGAAATCACAAATAAAGAAGAAGCAGATTTAATAATAAAAGAACTAGAAGAAAATGATTTTATTATTAAATCTATAAAAGAAGGATTAAAAAATAAAAATCCTCTTCCACCATTTACAACAAGTACTCTTCAGCAAGAAGCAAGTAAAAAGCTTAACTTTATGACAAAAAGAACTATGTCAATAGCACAAGTTTTATATGAAGGTGTTGAAGTTAAAGGATATGGTACTGTAGGACTTATAACTTATATGAGAACTGATTCAGTAAGAATTTCTGATGAAGCCCAAAATAATGCATTAAATTTTATAGAAAATGAATATGGAAAAGAATATCTTCCAGAAAAACCAAGAGTATATAAAGGAAAGAAAAATATTCAAGATGCTCATGAAGCCATAAGACCAACTTATGTTGAAATAACACCAGAAAAGGCTAAGGAAAATTTAACACCAGAACAGTTTAAATTATATTCTTTAATTTGGAAAAGATTTATGGCAAGTCAGATGGCATCATGTATATTAAATACAAATGCTATAGACATAGTAAATGGCAATTATAAATTTAGAGCTCATGGTTCAACTGTTAAGTTTGATGGATTTATGAAGTTATATGAATATACTATGGAAGAAGAAAATGATTCTGTAATTCTTCCTAACTTATCAGAAAATGAAATACTTAAAAAAGAATCTATTGAAGGAAAGCAACATTTTACTCAACCACCAGCAAGATTTACAGAAGCTTCTTTTGTTAAGCTTATGGAGGAAAAAGGAATAGGAAGACCAAGTACATATGTACCAACTATTTCCACTCTTCTAAGTAGAGATTATGTTGAAAGAGAAAAGAAAAATTTAGTTCCAACAGAATTAGGTTTTATAGTTAATAATATTATATGTGAGTATTTTCAAGAAATAGCTGATGTAGATTTTACTGCTGATATGGAAAAAAAATTAGACTATATTGAAGAAGGTAGTGAAAAATGGAAGGAAGTAGTAGAAGAATTTTATAAACCATTAAAAGTTGCAATTGATAAGGCAGAAAAAGAAATATCAAAAGTTGTTATTGAAGATAAAGTAAGTGATATTCCATGTGATAAATGTGGAAGAATGATGGTTATAAAAAGAGGAAGATATGGCAACTTCTTAGCTTGTCCTGGATATCCAGAATGTAAAAATGCTAAACCTATTGTTGAAAAATTAGATGTTCCTTGTCCAGAGTGTGGAAAAGAAATTGTTGTAAAGAAGAGTAAAAGAGGAAAGAAGTTTTTTGGTTGTTCAGGTTATCCAGAATGTAAATTTGTAAGTTGGAATGAGCCAGTTAAAGAAAGATGTCCTAAATGTAATAGCTATATGGTAATTAAATACTCAAAAAAAGAGGGAAAATATATACAATGTTCTAATAGTGAATGTGATTATAAAAAAGTACTTCCTAAAGAAGAAGAAAAGGATAAGTAAATAACAAATAATGTTGAAAAAAATTTATTTATATGATAAACTTAAATTGTATATAAAATTAAAACAATTTAGAATATTTAATAAATGAATTCAAACTTCATAGTAAGGAGGGGTAAATATGTCAACATTGTTAAATAAAACAAGACAATTAAACAAAGTCCTACAAAAATCAGGCACAGAGGTAGTAGCTTTTAGAGATATATGTAGTCTTTTAAGCGAAGTCCTTGAATGTAATGTATACATTGTAAGTAGAAAAGGAAAAATATTAGGCTATACTTTTGAAAGTGACTTTGAATGTGACATTATGAGAAAGAAAGTTGAAGAAGAAGGAAAATTTCCTAATGAATATAATGATAAGCTTTTAAAAGTTAGAGAAACAATTCCAAATATTGCAGGAAAAGGTGAATGTGTCTTTGAAGGTGAAGGAGAATGTATAATGAAAGACAAGCTTTCAACTATAGTACCTATAATAGGTAATAGAGAAAGACTTGGAACTTTACTTCTTGCTAGATTTGAAAAGCCTTTTACTGATGATGATTTAGTTTTAGTAGAATATAGTGCAACAATAGTAGGTATGGAAATATTAAAAGCTAAACAAGATGAGCTTGAAGAGGAAACAAGAAAGAAAGCGGTAGTTCAATTAGCTATAGGAACTTTATCTTATTCTGAATTAGAGGCAGTTGAACATATTTTTAATGAATTAGATGGAAATGAAGGACTATTAGTAGCATCAAAAATTGCAGATAAAGTAGGAATAACAAGAAGTGTTATAGTTAATGCTCTTAGAAAGTTTGAAAGTGCTGGAGTTATAGAATCAAGATCATTAGGAATGAAGGGAACTCATATTAAAATTTTAAATGATAAACTTTTAGATGAACTTAAGAAAATAAAATAATATAAAAGTTTAATAAAAGAAGATATTTTTGTAAGTGTGAAGTATTACTTTGTTTTATTTAAAATGTGAAAACAAAAAGCAAAGTAATACTTTACACTTTTTAAATGTATAGGAAATTATAAAAAATTTTTTTGTAGTTAGAGTTAAGAAATAATTTTAGAAAATAAATAAAAATTTATTGCGAGGATTAAAAGCTTATGATATACTATCTAAGGAAATAAATACACACACTATCCAATAGTCCTAGGTGGTGCTATTTTATTATAGTTCCTATGGCAAATGAAGATGGTGGAGGTAAAAACCAGGAGGTAAGAAAATGTCAGTAATATCAATGAAACAATTATTAGAAGCAGGTGTACACTTTGGTCACCAAACAAGAAGATGGAACCCTAAAATGGCTCCATATATCTTTACAGAAAGAAACGGAATCTACATAATAGATTTACAAAAGACTGTAAAGAAAGCAGAAGAAGCTTATGACTTCATAAAGGAAGTTTCTGCAGAAGGAAAAGACATATTATTTGTAGGAACTAAAAAGCAAGCTCAAGAAGCTATAGAAGAAGAAGCTATAAGATCTAACATGCACTTTGTTAACAACAGATGGTTAGGTGGAATGCTAACTAACTTTGAAACAATAAAGACTAGAATTAAGAGATTAGAAGAAATTAAGAAAATGGAAGAAGACGGAACTTTCGAAGTTTTACCTAAGAAAGAAGTTGCAAAACTTATGGGTGAAATGGAAAAGTTAGAAAAGAACCTTGGTGGAATTAAGAACTTAGATGCAACTAACATTGGAGCAATGTTCGTTGTAGATCCAAGAAAAGAAAAGAATGCTATTTCTGAAGCTAAGATATTAGGAATCCCAGTTGTTGCAATAGTTGATACAAACTGTGATCCAGAAGAAGTAGATTATGTAATCCCAGGAAATGATGATGCTATAAGAGCTGTTAAATTAATAACTGCTAAAATGGCTGATGCAATCATTGAAGGAAGACAAGGCGAACAATTAGCTGAAGAAGAATAGAATTAACAGATAAATAAGGTAGGTGAGCATTTAACTCATTTACCTTTTATCCTAAATGGAAGGATTACTTTTTAAAATCAAGGAGGAATTTAATAATGATAAGTGCAAAAGTAGTTAAAGAGCTAAGAGAAATGACTGGTGCAGGAATGATGGAATGTAAAAAAGCTCTTACAAAAACTGATGGTGATATAGAAAAGGCTGTAGAATTCTTAAGAGAAAAAGGATTAGCAAGTGCAGCTAAGAAAGCAGGAAGAGTAGCAGCAGAAGGTCTTGTTAAGACTTATGTTACTGAAGATGGAAAGCAAGCTTCAATAGTAGAAGTTAACTGTGAAACAGATTTCGTTGCTTTAAACGAACAATTTGCTCAATTTACTGAAAACTTAGCTAAGTTTGTAATTACTTCATCTGCTACAACAGTTGAAGAATTATTAGCTGAAAAGTTTGATGGAGAAAAGACAGTTCAAGAAACTTTAACTAATTTAATAGCAACTCTTGGAGAAAACATGACAGTTAGAAGATTTAAGAAGTTCTCTGTTGAAAAAGGTGCAATTCAAGGATATATTCATGGTGGCGGAAGAATTGGTGTTATAGTTGAAGCAGTTTGTGATACTGAATCACCAGTTGTAACAGAAGTTGCTAAGGAATTATGTATGCAAGTTGCAGCTGCAAATCCTTTATTCTTAAGCGAAGCTGATGTTGACCAACAATCAATAGAAAAAGAAAAAGAAATATACAGAGTTCAAGCTTTAAATGAAGGAAAGCCAGAAAATATAGTTGAAAAGATGGTTGAAGGAAGAATAAAGAAATACTACAAAGAAGTATGTCTTTTAGATCAACCATGGGTTAAAGATGGCGATAAGAGCATAAGCAAGCTAGTTGCTGAAAAGTCAAAGGAAGTTGGTTCTGAGATTACAATAAAGAGCTTTGTAAGATTTGAAAGAGGCGAAGGAATCGAAAAAGTTGTAGAAGACTTCGCAACAGAAGTTGCTAAGCAAATGGGTAAATAAAAATTGAAGAGAACACAAGGTGTTCTCTTTTTTTAAAATATGAAAAGTAATGGAGGAAATTAAATGACTGAATGTAAATATAAAAGAGTTCTTCTTAAATTATCAGGGGAAGCTCTAGCTGGAGAATCAGGATTTGGGCTAGACTTCAATGTGGCAAAAAGAATTGCACTAGAAATAAAAGAATTAGTAGATATGGGTATACAAGTAGGTGCCGTTGTAGGTGGAGGAAACATATGGAGAGGAAGAAGTGGTGAAGGAATGGATAGAACCACTGCAGACTATATGGGAATGTTAGCTACATGTATAAATGGATTAGCTCTACAAGATTCTTTAGAGCAAGTAGGAGTTGATACAAGAGTTCAAACTGCTATAGAAATGAAGGCTGTTGCAGAACCTTATATAAGAAGAAGGGCTGTAAGACACCTTGAAAAAGGCAGAGTTGTAATTTTCTCTGCAGGTACAGGAAATCCATATTTCTCAACTGATACAACAGCAGCATTAAGAGCAGCTGAAATAGAAGCAGAAGTAATTCTTTTAGCTAAAAAGGTTGATGGAGTTTATGATAAAGACCCTCATAAATATGATGATGCTAAAAAATATGATAAATTATCATATTTAGAAATATTAGATCAAGGTCTACAAGTAATGGATTCTACTGCTACAACTTTATGTATGGATAATAATATTCCTATACTAGTATTTGGTCTTGATGAACCAGGAAATATAAGAAAAGCAGTAAATGGAGAAAATATAGGTACTTTAGTTTCAAAGTAGGAAGGGGAATTTTATGATTAAAGATATTATAAAACATTCTGAAGAAAAAATGAAAAAGACAGTTTCTGTCTTAGTTTCTGATTTACAAACATTAAAAGCTGGAAGAGCAAATCCAACAATGCTTGATAAAATACAAGTTGAATATTATGGAAGCATGTGCCCATTAAATCAAGTGGCAAATGTAAGTGCTCCAGAACCAAGAGTACTTATGATAACTCCTTGGGAAAAGCCTTTATTAAAAGATATTGAAAAGGCTATATTAAAATCTGATTTAGGATTAAATCCTTCAAATGACGGTTCTGTAATTAGACTTATAATACCAGAATTAACTGAAGAAACAAGAAAAAATCTTGTAAAGACTGTAAAAAAATATGGTGAAGAATCTAAAGTTGCAGTAAGATCAATAAGAAGAGATGCTAATGAAAAGATTAAAGCATTAAAAAAGGATGCGGATATCTCTGAAGATGAAATCAAAAAAGGCGAAGAAGATGTTCAAAAAGTAACAGATATATATATAAAGGATATTGATGCAAAAATTGCAGCTAAAGAAAAAGAGATAATGTCTGTATAGATAAATAATAAAAAAACCTGCTCTTTTAGCAGGTTTTTATGTTATATTTTAAATTATAGATTCGGAGGAAAAAACCTTGTTAGATATGTTTAAAAGCAAGAAAGGCAATGTGGAAAATTCACAAGATGATGATTTTCAATTAGATATGGAAAGAATTCCTGAGCATATTGGAATTATTATGGATGGAAATGGAAGATGGGCAAAAGCTAAAGGCTATCCAAGAACATTGGGCCATAAAGCAGGAGTTGAAACTATAAGAAGAGTTCTTAAAGAAGCTCAAAGACTTGGAGTTAAATACATAACACTATATGCTTTCTCAACTGAAAATTGGAAAAGACCTAAAGAAGAAGTTGGAGCTTTAATGAAACTTTTAGTCCAATATTTTAGATCAGAGCTTAATGAACTTCATGAAAATGGAGTTGTTGTTAATACTATTGGAAATATATCTAAATTACCAAAAGAATGTATAAAAGAAATAGAAATAGCTAAGGAAAAAACAAAAAATAATACTGGAATAGTTATGAATTTAGCCTTAAATTATGGAGGAAGAGATGAAATAGTAAGAGCTGTAAAATCTCTAGTAAAAGATGCAGTAGAAGGAAAAATATTACCAGAAGAAATAGATGAAAAATCTATAGAAAGATATTTATATACTGCAAAAATGCCAGATCCAGACATGATAATAAGACCTTCAGGGGAACAAAGACTTAGTAATTTCCTTTTATGGCAATGTGCATATTCAGAATTTTGGTATTCAGATATAAACTGGCCAGATTTTACTGAACAGGATTTAAGAAAAGCAATTTTTGATTTCCAAAATAGAGATAGACGCTTTGGCGGAATTAAATAAATTGAGGTGAAGATATGAAATCTAATAACAGATATTTAGGTGCTCTTATGATAGCTCCCTTTATTGTATTTGTATTTTTAGGTGGAATGTATTTAAAAATATTTACTATAATTTTGTCTGTAATAGGAATGTATGAATTTTATAGAGCTTTAACAAATAAAGGATTTAAGCCAGTTCATTTAGTTGGTTATATATTATTATTATTCTATTATTCTATGGGCAATGATTTTAAAAATTTAATGTTTCTTATTATATTAGCAACTTGTGCATTATTAATAGTGCCTATATTAACAGAAAAACATACATTTATTGATTGTTCTCTTACTTTATTAGGATTTATATATGTAGGAGTATTGTTTAGCTTTATATATTTAGTAAGTGAGAAAACAGGAGGAAATTTTTATGTATGGCTTATATTTATAGGCTCATGGATGACAGATACTGCAGCCTATTATGCAGGAAAATTTTTAGGAAAGCATAAATTATGTCCAAGAGTAAGCCCTAAAAAAACTATTGAAGGTTCTATAGGTGGACTTTTAGGAGCAACTATTTTTTGTGGACTTTTAGGAGTAGTTACAACTCATTATATAAATTCTATGTTTCTTTATCATTTCTTCATTATTGGAGCATTATGTGGAGTTTTTAGTCAATTTGGAGATTTAGTTGCTTCAACAGTAAAGAGATATGTAGACATTAAAGATTATGGAAATTTAATACCAGGTCATGGAGGAATTTTAGACAGATTTGATTCAATTTTATTTTCAGGAGTTGTAGTATTTTATTATTTAACCTTTATAGTTGGAATTTAAAAATTTAAAGTGTAAATTATTATTTTAGTTTTTTAATTAAAATAATAGTTTACACTTATTTTTTTAAAGTAAAGATAAAAATAATATTAATATGATAATAGAAATAAATCATATACTTAAATGGAATCAATAAAGGAGAATTTCTTTTGGATTTTTTTAAAAAGTATAAAAAGTTAATTGATTTAATACTTTTATTTATATTTATTTTTATAATTACCATATTAATAAAAACATATTTAAGACCCTTTATCTCTATGGCAGTTATATATATAGTATCATCCCCTTTATATAAAATACTAAAAAAACTTAATGTACCTAAAAAATTAAGTGCAATTTTAGCAGTGTTTATTGTAAATCTTTTTTTAGTTATAATAATAATTTATCTTGGAAATTCAATTTATTGTTTAACAAAGCAAATATATGACAATAATATAAGACATATAGAAATTTTTTTATCCTATATAAAAAATTTATTAAAACATATAAATATAGATTATTCTTATGAAAGTATATTTTCTTTTTTTAATAAGGATTTAATTAAAGCTAAAGCTATAAGTACAGGCGAAGAATTAATTTCTTATTTTATAGGAAATATTTCAGCTTTTTTTATTTTAATAGATATAGATAAAATAAAAAAATTAATAAAAAATATTATGCCTATAGATTTTATACTTAAATTTTACAATGAAAAAGAAAGTATAAAAGAGATGATAATTATTGAAGGAATACTTGTTATTATATCTACTTTAGAAATAATAATTGGATTTATTATTTTTAAGGTTCCTAAAGCTTTTATGTTTGGAGTGATTTGTGGGATTTTAGATATTTTGCCTTATGTAGGAACTATAATTGTATTTATTCCAATAATAATATACAATATAATATTGAGAGAATATTTAAGAGTTTTTGGATTAATATTTTTATTTATATTAGTTCAAGTAGTAAGAGAAATTCTAGAAGCAAAATTTTTAAGTGATAAATTAGATTTACATCCCCTTTTAATATTATTATCTATTTATATTGGAGTAAAAATTTTTGGAATGTTAGGAATAATTATAGGACCAATGTATGGAATATTAGCAAAGGGAATAGTTTATAGTGATTAAATCACTTGTTTATTAGGAGGAGCAATATGAAAAAAATTTCCATTTTAGGGGTTACAGGTTCTATAGGAACTCAAACTCTAGATGTTGTGAGAAATTCAGAAGATATTAAGGTTGTAGGAATTAGTGCAAATTCTTCAACTGAAAAGATGAAGGAAATCATTAAAGAATTTAAACCTAAATATGTAGCAATGATGAAAGAAGAATGTGCAGAGGAATTAAAAGAGTTTTGCATAGAAAATTCTTTTGAAATTGAAGTCTACAGTGGATTAGATGGACTTGTAAAAATTTCTGTATTAGATGAAATTGACATGGTAGTGACATCTGTTGTTGGTATGATAGGTCTTGTACCAACAATGGAAGCAATAAAGGCAAAAAAGGATATTGCACTAGCTAACAAAGAAACTTTAGTAGTAGCAGGAGAGCTTGTTATGAAAGCTGCAGAAGAAAATGGTGTAAAAATTCTTCCTGTAGATTCTGAACATAGTGCAATTTACCAATCTTTAAGAGGAAATGATTTGTTTACATTAAAAAAGATAATTTTAACAGCTTCAGGAGGTCCTTTTAGAGGTAAAAAAGAAGAGGAGCTAAAAGAAATAACATTAGAAGAAGCTTTAAATCATCCTAATTGGAGCATGGGAAAGAAGATAACCATAGATTCAGCTACATTAATGAATAAGGGGTTAGAAGTTATAGAAGCTCATTGGTTATTTAATTGTGATTATGACAATATACAAGTTGTAGTTCATCCACAAAGCATAATTCACTCAATGGTAGAATATACAGATGGGGCAATAATTGCAGAATTAGGCTCAACAGATATGAGACTTCCTATTCAATATGCTTTAAATTACACTGAAAGAAAAAAGGAAGTAGCAAAGTCAATAGACTTTTATGAAATATCTAAATTAACCTTTGAAAAACCTGATATGGATACATTTAAGTGTTTAAAAATTGCCTATGAAGTAGGTAAAAAAGGAGGACTTTTACCAACTGTTTTAAATGGAGCTAATGAAGTTGCTGTCCAATTATTTTTAGATAGAAAAATTAAATTTTTAGAGATTGCAGAAATTATTGAAAATACAATAAAAGAATTTCAAGATGAATGTAAAAAAGAACTTAATTTAGATAATATAATAGCTTTAGATAAAAAAGTAAGAAATTATGTTATAAATAAATACAATTAGGAGGAATTTATGTATATTATATGGGCGATATTGGGTTTTAGTCTTATAATAATAGTTCATGAATTAGGACATTTTATGTTAGCTAAGCTTAATGGAATAAAAGTTTTAGAATTTTCAATTGGAATGGGACCTAAGATATATTCATATCAAGGGAAAGAAACTAAATATTCACTAGGAATTTTGCCAATAGGTGGTTATGTAAATATGCTTGGAGAAGGGGAAGAAAGCGATGAAGAAGGAAGTTTTTCATCTAAACATCCTTTAAGAAGACTTTCAGTAGTACTTGCAGGAGCTTTTATGAATTTTGTTCTTGCAATGATTATATTTGTTATTATATTTAGTAAAATTGGATTTAGCATACCTGTAGTAAATTCAATAGAGGATAATATGCCTCTTAAAGAAGCAGGACTTTTAAATGGAGATAAAATAGTTGAAGTTAATGGAAGTAAAATTCATACAAGTTCAGATTTATCATTAGAAATAAGTCAAGCAAAAGACTCTACTATGAAAATTGTTTATGAAAGAAATGGAGAAAAAAATGAAGTAAATGTTACTCCAGTTTATGATGAAGAAAGAAAAACTTATAGAGTAGGTTTTACTTATACAGTAATAGAAAATCCAACTGTTCTTCAATGTATAAAAGAAGGTGCTAATGAAACAATTTCACTAATATCACAAACCTTTAAATCATTAGGAATGATTTTTACTGGAAAGGCTAATTTAAAAACTGATGTAGGAGGACCTGTTACAATAGTAAGAATGTCATCTCAGGCAGCAAAAGTTGGAATTATGAACTTATTTATGCTTGTAGCTATACTTTCAGTAAGTGTAGGAATATTTAATCTTCTTCCATTTCCAGCCTTAGATGGAGGATGGTCAGTTCTTCTTATTATTGAATTTATAACAAAGAAAAAGGTTCCAGACAAGGTTGTAGGAGCATTAAATACAATAGGATTTATGATTCTTATAGGAATTATGGTTTTAGTTACAATAAAGGATATTTTATATCCAATTAATTTATAGGAGAGAAAATAAAATGAGGGAAACAAGAAAAGTTAAGGTTGGAAATTTGTTTATTGGAGGAGATGCTCCGGTAACTATTCAATCTATGACCAATACAGATACAAGAGATGTAGAAGAAACTTTAAAGCAGATAAGGGAATTATATAATGCAGGGTGTGAAATTGTAAGATGTGCAGTTTTAGATATGGAAGCTGCTGAAGCTTTAAAGGAAATAACAAAACTTTCTCCAATTCCTGTTGTTGCAGATATACATTTTGATTATAAATTAGCATTAAGGGCAATGGAAAATGGAATATCAGCATTAAGAATAAATCCAGGAAACATAGGAAGTAGAGATAGGGTAGAAGCAGTTGTTAATGAAGCTAAAAAGAGAAATATTCCTATAAGAATAGGAGTAAACTCTGGTTCTTTAGAAAAAGAAATTTTAGAAAAGTATGGAAAGCCAACTCCAGAGGCTTTAGTAGAAAGTGCTTTAAAGCATGTAAAAATATTAGAAGAATTAAACTTTTTTGATATTGTAATATCTATAAAATCTTCAGATGTAAAAATGATGATAGATTCTTATAGACTTATAAGTGAAAAGTGTAATTATCCTCTTCACCTTGGAGTTACAGAATCAGGAACTCCATTTAAAGGAACAATAAAGTCAAGTATAGGAATAGGAACTCTTTTAGCAGAAGGAATAGGAAATACAATAAGAGTATCTTTAACAAGTGACCCTGTAGAAGAAATAAAAGTTGGAAAAGAAATTTTAAAAGCTTTAGGTCTTAGAAAGGGAGGGGTAGAATTTGTATCTTGCCCAACTTGTGGTAGAACACAAATTGATTTAATTAATATTGCAAAGGAAGTTGAAAAAAGATTAGAATCTGTAAATAAAGATATAAAAGTAGCTGTTATGGGCTGCGTTGTTAATGGTCCAGGAGAAGCTAGAGAAGCAGACATTGGAATTGCAGGTGGCAAAGGAGAAGGAATTATCTTTAAAAAGGGTCAAATAATAAAGAAGGTTAAGGAAGAAAATTTAATTGAAGAATTAATGAAAGAAATTGAGTCATTATAAAATAAAAGAATTAGTCATAAGGCTAATTCTTTTATTTAGCATAATTTAAAGTTTTTAAAATAAAAAGACTTGTTGTAAAATGAATAACATAAAACAGAGGAGGGGTATCTTTTGAGTGAAGATTTTGTAAAAGTGCTTTATGTAAATTTAAATAAAAAAGAATCTTTATATGAAAAGGGACTTAAAATATTAAGGTTTCAATTTTTTAGAAAAAGTAATTTGCTTAAGGTTATTCTTAGAACTTTAGAAGTTTTAAATGAAGATGAAGAAGATTATTTTAAAAACACTGTTAAAAAGGCCCTTGGTGTAGATGTTAATGTAGAATTACTTTGTTATAAGGATGTAAGAGATGCCTCTATAGAAGAAATTTCAAGTAAATATTGGATGGATGTTATAGGAGAGGTTATAAAGAAAAACCCTTTAGCAAAGGATATTTTATGTTCTAAGAATAGAAAAATAGAAAAGAATAAAATTGTTATAAGTTATGGTTGTGAAGCTTTAATAAATCATATAAGAAAAAAACATATAGAAGAAGAAATATCATCTCATATAGATGATATTTTTAATCGTAAGGTAAAAGTGGAATTTAGATATGATGAATCTTTAGTTGAAGACAATTATGAAGAGAAAAAGCTTGAGGAAAATAAGCAAATAATAAAGGATGTTTTAGAAGGAAGAGTAGAAAATAATAATTTAAATAAACCATCTAAAGAAAATAAAGAAAAGCCAAATTATGAAAAGAAGAAATTTGAAAAACCAAACTTTAAAAGAGAGCCTAAGGGTGAAAATACTATTTTAGGAAGAAATATTTCAAATGAATCTATTAAAATAAAGGATATAAACGAAACCTCTGGATATGTAGCTGTTACTGGAGAAATATTTAAAGTAGAAACAAAAGAAACTAAAACAGGAAGAATAATTTTAAGTTTCTTTATAACAGATTTAACTAGTTCAATTATGGGAAAATGTTTCCTAAAGCCAGGAACTGAACAAATGGAGATTTTAGACCAAATTAAGAAGGGATTATACTGTAAAATTCGTGGAGAAGCTATCTTTGATACCTTTGCTAAAGAAGTAGTAATAATGGTTCGTGACATAGTTAAAATGAAGAAGATAGAAAGAATGGATAAAGCAGAGAAAAAGAGAGTTGAGCTTCATATGCATACTACCATGAGCGCTATGGATGGAGTAACTCCAGCTAAAAAACTTATTGGAAGAGCAGCTAAATGGGGACATACTGCAGTGGCAATTACAGACCATGGGGTAGTTCAGGCTTTCCCTGAAGCTCAGATGGCAGAAAAAGATAGTGGGTTAAAGGTTATTTACGGAGTTGAAGGATATTTAGTTAATAATGGAATACCTGTTGTAATTAATGAAAATGGAAAAAGTACATTAGATGATACTTATGTGGTTTTTGACTTAGAAACTACAGGATTTTCTTCAAAAAATGATAAGATAATTGAAATTGGAGCAGTAAAAATAAAGAAAGGTTCTATTGTAGATAGGTTTAGTGAATTTGTAAATCCTGAAATGAGAATACCATATAATATTACTGAACTTACAAGTATTACAGATGAAATGGTAGAAAATGCTGAAACCATAGAAAAAATTCTTCCAAAATTTTTAGAATTTTGTAAAGACAGTGTTATAGTAGCTCATAATGCAGGTTTTGATGTAGGATTTATTAAGAAAAATGCAAGAGACCTTGGAGAAGAATTTGATTATCCTGTTTTAGATACTGTTCCACTTGCAAGATATTTATATCCAGAGCTTAAAAAGGTAAAATTAAATATTGTGGCAAAACATTTAGGAGTAAGCTTAGAAAACCATCATAGAGCAGTAGATGATGCAAAGTGTACAGGAGATATACTTTTAAAGTGTTTTGAAAAAATAAAAGAAGAAAAAAATATAAATACATTAAAGGAATTGAATAAAGAGTTTTTAGATAATATAGATATAAAAAAGCAGCCTAGTTACCATATAATCATATTAACAAAAACTCAAGAAGGATTAAGAAATTTATATAAGCTTGTATCAGAAGCTCATTTAAATAATTTCTTTAAAGTTCCAAGGATACCTAAAAGTAGACTTCAAGAATTAAGAGATGGTCTTATAATTGGTTCAGCCTGTGAAGCAGGAGAACTTTATAGAGCTATATTAGAAGGAAAAACTGATGAGGAATTAAAAGAAATAATAAGCTTTTATGATTATTTAGAAATTCAGCCAATAGGAAATAATGAATTCTTAATAGAAAAGGGCTCTGTAAAAGATGAAAATGAAATAAAAGAAATAAATAAGAAAATTTATGATTTAGGAAAAGAATGTGGAAAGCTTACTGTAGCAACAGGAGATGTTCACTTTTTAGAGCCAGAGGATTCTGCTTTTAGAAAGATTATAATGGCAGGAAAGGGCTTTAAAGATGCAGATAATCAGCCACCATTATATTTAAAGACAACAGAAGAAATGCTTGAAGAGTTTTCTTATTTAGGAGAAGATATAGCAATGGAAGTTGTTGTTACAAATACTAATAAAATAGCAGATGAATGTGAAAAGATAAAGCCTATTCCAGATGAAACCTATCCTCCTAAAATTGATGGAGCAGAAGAGGATATTAAAAATATGGCTATGGATAAAGTACATTCTATATATGGAGACCCTCTTCCAGAAGTAGTTGAAAAAAGACTTGATAAAGAGCTTAATTCAATTATAAGTAATGGATATGCAGTTTTGTATCTTATAGCACAAAAGCTTGTGGCAAAGTCTTTATCTGATGGATACTTAGTTGGTTCAAGAGGTTCTGTTGGTTCTTCCTTTGCAGCAACAATGTCAGATATTACAGAAGTTAATGGACTTCCACCTCATTATGTATGTCCAAATTGTAAAAACTCTGAATTTTTCTTAGATGGTTCAGTAAGTTCAGGTGCAGACCTTCCAGATAAGATATGTCCAAAATGTGGCACAAAGTATAGAGCTGATGGTCATGATATTCCTTTTGAAACTTTCCTAGGTTTTGAAGGAGATAAAGAACCCGATATAGACCTTAATTTCTCAGGAGATAACCAAGGAGATATTCATAAATACACAGAGGTTTTATTTGGTGAAGGCTATGTATTTAAAGCAGGAACAATAGGAACAGTTGCAGAAAAAACAGCCTATGGATATGTAAAAAAATATTTAGAAGAAAGAGGATTAAGAGCTTCTAGTGCTGAAATTGAAAGACTTACAATAGGATGTACTGGAATAAAAAGAACAAGTGGACAGCATCCTGGAGGAATTATGGTTGTTCCTACTTATACAGATATATATAATTTTACTCCAATACAACATCCAGCAGATGATAATGATTCAGATGTAGTAACAACCCATTTTGATTATCACTCAATATCAGGAAGACTTTTAAAACTTGATATACTTGGTCATGATGACCCTACAGTAATAAGAATGCTTCAGGATTTAACAGGAATAGACCCAAAAACAATACCTTTAAATGACCCAGATGTAATATCTTTATTTACTTCTCCAAATGCCTTAGGAGTTACAGCAGAGGAATTAGAATGTCCTGTTGGAAGCTATGGACTTCCTGAGTTTGGAACAAAATTTGTTAGAGGAATGCTTGTAGATACTCAGCCAAAAAGTTTTGCAGACTTAGTAAGAATATCAGGACTTTCTCATGGTACAGATGTATGGCTTAATAATGCACAATATTATATAAAAGAAGGCTATACAACTCTTCAAGAATGTATTGCTACAAGAGATGACATAATGGTATATCTTATGTATAAAGGAGTGCCACCAAAAACTTCCTTCTCTATAATGGAAAAGGTAAGAAAAGGTAAAGGCTTATCTGAAGAGCATGAAAAGATAATGAGAGAAAATAATGTACCAGATTGGTATATAGAATCTTGTAAAAAGATAAAATACATGTTCCCTAAAGGCCATGCTGTAGCATATGTTATGATGGCTGTAAGAATAGCATATTTTAAAGTTCATTATCCAGCAGCATATTATGCTACATATTTTACAGTAAGAGCAGATGATTTTGATGCAGATATAGTATGCAAAGGAGAATCTGCAATACATCAAAAACTTCATGAGTTATATGATTTAGGAAATTCAGCTAGTGTAAAAGATAA
>ONGV01000085.1 GCA_900317445.1 uncultured Eubacteriales bacterium
GTTCAAGGTGGAAAGAAGTTATTAATAATAGCTGAAGATGTAGAAGGAGAAGCACTTCAAACTTTAGTTGTTAATAAGTTAAGAGGAACATTTACATGTGTTGCTGTAAAGGCACCAGGATTTGGTGATAGAAGAAAGGAAATGCTTCAAGATATAGCTATATTAACTGGTGGTCAAGTTATATCAGATGAAGTTGGACTAGACTTAAAAGAAACAACATTAGATATGTTAGGTCAAGCAGATAGTGTTAAGGTTACTAAAGAAACAACAACAATAGTAAATGGAAAAGGTGACTCTCAAGATATAAAAGACAGAGTAAACTTAATAAGAGCTCAAATAGATGATACTACATCTGAATTTGACAAAGAAAAATTACAAGAAAGATTAGCTAAACTTGCTGGTGGAGTTGCAGTAATAAGAGTTGGTGCTGCTACTGAAACTGAACTTAAAGAAAGAAAGTTAAGAATTGAAGATGCTTTAAATGCAACTAAAGCTGCTGTTGAAGAAGGAATAGTTGCAGGAGGCGGAACTGCTTATGTAAATGTAATAAATGAAGTAAATAAAGTAACTTCAAATGTTCCTGATGAACAAGTTGGTATAAATATAATAGTAAGAGCATTAGAAGAACCAATGAGACAAATTGCAGCTAATGCAGGACTTGAAGGTTCAGTAATAATAGAAAAAGTTAAAAACAGTGAAGCAGGAGTTGGATATGATGCTTTACATGGTGAATATAAGAATATGATTAAGGCAGGAATTGTTGACCCAACTAAGGTTACAAGATCTGCACTTCAAAATGCAGCATCAGTTGCATCAACATTCTTAACAACAGAAGCTGCTGTTGCTGAAATTCCTCAAAAGGAAGCACCAATGCCAGCACCAGGTGGAATGGACGGAATGTACTAAAATTAATATTTAGAAGAGGCTTAAATTTAAGTCTCTTCTTTTTTTATTAAAATTATAAGTATAATAAAATTTGCAATTTTTCATTCAAATTTATTGACTTTAAGAAAGCTATACATTATAATAAATTTAATTTAAAACAAAAAACTCGTATATCCTCTGAATAAGGCAGGGAGTATCTACCGGAAGCCGTAAATTTCCGACTATGGGTGAATTAATATACTTAAATATTATAATATTGTAAGCTTATTAACTTCACTAATTGTAAAGTTAATGTGCTTTTTTTATACTCAAAATTCAATGAAATTTTGCAAGAAAACTTGCATAACAAAATACATAATGAATAAAATTTTTCAAAAGGAGAATGATAGTAAATGGCAACAATTTTAAAACAAGCTTATACATTTGATGATGTATTATTAGTTCCAAACAAATCTGATGTATTACCTAGAGAGGTATCTTTAAAAACTCAACTTACAAAAAAAATAGAGTTAAATATTCCATTAATGAGTGCTGGAATGGATACAGTTACTGAATCTAAAATGGCAATTGCTATGGCTAGAGAAGGTGGAATTGGAATTATACATAAAAATATGTCTATAGAACAACAAGCTAAAGAAGTTGATAAAGTTAAGAGACAAGAAAATGGTGTTATAACTGACCCTATATTCTTAACTCCAGATCATACTCTACAAGATGCTGAAAACTTAATGGCACAATATAGAATTTCTGGTGTTCCAATAACTGTAGATGGAAAGTTAGTTGGTATATTAACAAACAGAGATACTACTTTTGAAACAGATTATTCAAAGAAAATAAGTGAAGTAATGACAAAGGACAATTTAGTTACAGCTCCTGAAAATACTTCAGTTGAAGAAGCTAAGGAATTATTAAAGAAACATAAAATAGAAAAGTTACCTTTAGTAGATAAGGACGGATACTTAAAAGGACTTATAACAATAAAGGATATAGAAAAAACTAAAGCATATCCAAATGCAGCAAAAGATTCTAAGGGAAGATTACTTTGTGGTGCAGCAATTGGAATAACTAATGATATGTTAGATAGAGCTAAGGCTTTAGTTGAAGCTAAGGTTGATGTTGTTGTTTTAGATAGTGCACATGGACATTCAGAAGGAGTTATGAGTGCAGTTAAGAAATTAAAGGCAGCTTACCCAGACCTTCAAGTTATAGCAGGTAATGTTGCAGATGCAGGAGCTACTGAAGATTTAATAAAAGCAGGAGCAGACTGTGTAAAGGTAGGTATAGGACCTGGTTCAATATGTACAACAAGAGTTGTTGCAGGTGTTGGAGTTCCTCAATTAACAGCAGTTATGGATTGCGCAGAAGTTGGAAGAAAATATGGAATTCCAGTAATTGCAGATGGAGGACTTAAATATTCAGGAGATATAGTTAAAGCATTAGCAGCTGGAGCAAGCGTTGCAATGATGGGTTCATTATTTGCAGGATGTGAAGAAGCACCAGGAGAATTAGAAATATATCAAGGAAGAAGCTATAAGGTTTATAGAGGAATGGGTTCTTTAGCGGCTATGGCTTGTGGTTCTAAGGATAGATACTTCCAAGAAGGTGCTAAGAAATTAGTTCCAGAAGGTGTTGAAGGAAGAAAGGCATATAAGGGAGCAGTTGCTGATACAATTTACCAACTTGTTGGTGGAATAAGAGCAGGTATGGGTTACTGTGGTTCAAGAACATTAGATGAATTATTTGAAAAGGCAAGATTTGTAGTTCAAACTTCAGCAGGACTTAGAGAAAGTCATCCACATGATGTAAATATAACTAAGGAAGCACCAAACTATAGTGCAAATCAATAAAATTAATATAAAAGAGAAATATATTATTATTGGAGGCTTTGACCTGTTGCAATAAATTTACTAAAACTTAATAAAAC
>ONGV01000002.1 GCA_900317445.1 uncultured Eubacteriales bacterium
ACCCAAAATAATAAACTTAAGTGGATATATAAATAAAAAGAAACTTGCGTAAACATAGCAAGGAGAAGGGGTAGGTGTCACCTCTGGTCGTAGAGCATTCGAGGAACTTGGCGAAGAATAGAGAGTAATATATTTTGTTAAAGTTTTTTAATATATCTATATATTATTTAATATTTAAAGCACATTATGAGCTATATAGGGTGGTGAAAATATGACATATTATCTAAATACAGATGCACCTTTTGAGTTGTTTAAGAGAACTTATAATGGAAAATATTTTGTTGATAAGTCTGAAATATTAACTTTATTAAATGAAAGAATAGATACAGATTCTAATTATGTATGTATTACTAAGCCAAGACGTTTTGGCAAAACTGTAATGACTAATTTAATAGCATCTTATTATTGCAAGGGATTTTCTAGTAAAGAAGTGTTTGATAACTTAAAAATAAGTAATAACAAAGAATACTTAACTAATTTGAATAAGCATAATGTTATTTTTATTACATTTAATGAAATGCCTAGAGTATGTAATTCTTATCATGATTATATAGAAAATATTGAAAGTAAATTAATTAAAGATATTAAAGAAGTATTTCCCAATATAGATATAGACGAAAATGATGCAATATGGACCATTTTAAAAGAAGTTCATCAAAAAACCAAGGAAGGATTTGTATTTATAATAGATGAATGGGATTATTTATTTAACAATAATAAATTTATAAATAATCAAGACGATTTTTTACAGTTTTTAATGAATTTACTTAAAGATCAGCCTTATGTTAAGATAGCCTATATGACAGGGATTTTACCAATAAAAAAGTATTCTAGTGGCTCTGCTCTTAATATGTTTAAAGAGTATGATATGATTAATGATAAAATTTTTAGTAAGTATTTTGGATTTACAGACAATGAAGTAAAAAAGCTTTGCCTAAAAAATTCAGTAATAAAATATGAAGAATTAAGAGAATGGTATAATGGATACTATTCTTTTGATGGAGAAAGAATCTACAATCCTCGTTCTGTAAAATCTGCTTTGGAAGATAATTACTGTAAGAGTTATTGGACAGAAACAGGTCCTTTTGATGAAGTATCAACATATATTAAGTATAATGTGAAAGATGTTAGAGAAGAAATAGTAAAAATGGTTTCTAAAATACCTGTTAAGATAAAACTAAAAGGATTTAGTGCAGGACAAAAAACACCTAGTTCAAAAGAGGAAATACTATCAGCTATGGTTGTATATGGGTTTTTATCTTATAATAATGAGTATTTAAAAATTCCTAATAAAGAACTTATGGAAAAATTTGAAGAAGCATTAGATAGCAAGGATTTAGGTTATACTTATACACTAATACAACATTCAGATAGGATGTTGCAAGCTACTTTAGCTGGAGATACTGTTACAATGGAAAAAATTCTTCAATATACTCATGATACAGAAAGTACCATATTAAAGTATAATGATGAAAATAGCCTTTCATGTATTGTTAATTTAATATATTTGAACTCAAGAAATGAATATAGAATGGAAAGAGAAGCAAGCAGTGGTTGTGGATATGTAGATTTTATATTTTATCCATTAGATAAAAGAAAAACAGGTTTTATATTAGAGTTAAAGGTAGATAGTACAGCAGAAAAGGCAATAAAGCAAATTAAAGAAAAAAGATATTTTACTAATTTTGCTGGATATAGTGGAAAATTACTTGCAGTAGGCATGAATTATGACAAGAAAAACAAAGAGCATAAATGTTTAGTAGAAGACATTACAAATTTAAAGGATAATATTATAGAGTAGAAAGAAAAAATCTACTCTATAATTTTTATAATATCTTTGTTAGGGGAGATTTATAGTATGGATGTTAAAAAGCTTCAAAGACTATTAAAAAAAGAAGAGGGAACAAAGCTTGATTTTAAATTGAGATTAGAATTATGGAATGAAACAGGAAAAAAAGAATTAGCAAAGGATGTTTGTGCCATTGCTAATTCAAAGGGTGGACGAGGTTATATTGTTGTTGGAATTATAGATAAATCAAAGGTTATTGAAGGCATAAAGGAAGAGGAGTTATTTAAAGAAGAACAAATTCAACAAATTATATCTTCAAGATGTGAACCACCAATTCCTGTTAAGGTGGATTTTTTAGATATTAAAGATAAAAAGGTTGGAGTAATAACCGTTCTTACTGGTGAGCAAAAGCCTTATCAAGTTAGAGAAAATGGAGCTTTTTATATAAGAAGAGGCTCAACTACAGATATTATGAGAAAGCAAGAACTTTTAAGAATATTTGAAGAAAATTTAGATTTAACTATAGAAACTTCAACAATAGCAAGAAGTGATATAAGTTTATTAGATAATGAATTATTAGAAAGGTATTTTAATAAAAAAGGCATTAAATTAACAGAAGAAAATAAAATATTTCTTTTAGAAAGTACAGGAATAATAAATATTGATAAAGAAACTGGTGAGGAAAAGTGTACTTATGGAGGGCTTATTGTTTTTAGCGAAAAAAATAGCTTATGTATTCCTAACAATATGATAAGAATAGTAAACAGAGTAAATAAAAAAATAGATGAAATAAACATAATTCAAGGTTCTTTAATTACAATGATTTTAAAAAGTGAAGAACTTATTAAAAATATAGTACCAACTAGTTACCCAAGTGTGGCTATAATGGAAGCAATAAAAAATGCAATATTATACAGAGCATATTCAGAGGTAAATAGAGTTATAGAAGTAGTAATAGCACAAAATAGTGTAGTAATTGATAGTCCTGGGGAGCTTATACAGAAAAATATAAAAGGGAAAAATATAAATTATATAAGAAGAAATATGTGGCTTTATGAAAAATTAATAACATTAGATGATAAACATATAATATTAAATAGTGGAAGTGGATTTTCAAAAATGAAAAACTCCTTTAAAGGAATAGGAAAAGTAAAGCTAGTTAATTCTAAGGAAGAAAATAGCTTTAAAGTTATTTTGCCAGGAACTAAAATATAGTTTCCTTAGAAAATAATTGCTTGATTCTTGAAAGTTAATAGAAATAAGGTTATACTAAAAATACTATGATTTTCAAAAAAAATAGGAGGATTTTTTAATGAGTAATGTATTAGATGAGTTATTGGAACGTGGATACATAAAGCAATTCACTCATGAAGCAGAAACAAGAGAATTGCTTGAAAAGGAGAAGATAACTTTTTATATAGGGTTTGACCCAACAGCAGATAGTTTACATGTAGGACATTTTATAGCATTAATGTTTATGGCACATATGCAAAAAGCAGGCCACAGACCAATAGCATTACTAGGTGGGGGAACAGCTATGGTTGGAGACCCAAGTGGTAAAACTGATATGAGAAAAATGCTTACAAAAGAGCAAATACAACATAACGTTGATTCTATAAAAAAACAAATGGAGAAATTTATAGATTTTAGTGATGGAAAGGCAATATTAGTAAATAATGCAGATTGGCTATTAAATCTTAATTATGTAGATTTCTTAAGAGAAGTAGGAACTCATTTCTCTGTAAATAGAATGCTTACAGCAGAGTGTTTTAAACAAAGATTAGAAAAAGGATTATCTTTCTTAGAATTTAACTATATGTTAATGCAAGGATATGATTTCTATGTATTAAACCAAAAGTATAATTGTAAAATGGAACTTGGTGGAGACGACCAATGGTCAAATATGATAGCTGGTGTTGAACTTGTTAGAAGAAAAGCTCAAGGAGAAGCTTTTGCAATGACTTGTACTCTTCTTACAAATAGCCAAGGACAAAAGATGGGAAAAACAGTTGGAGGAGCTTTATGGTTAGACCCAGAAAAAACATCTCCATTTGATTTTTATCAATATTGGAGAAATGTTGATGATGCAGATGTAGAAAAATGTTTAGCATTATTAACATTTTTACCTATGGATGAAGTAAGAAGATTAGGAGCTTTAGAAGGAGCAGAAATAAATAAGGCTAAAGAAGTTTTAGCTTATGAAGTAACTAAGCTTGTACATGGAGAAGAGGAAGCTAAAAAAGCAGAATCAGCAGCAAAAGCATTATTTGCTGGCGGTGTTGATATGAGTAATGTTCCAACAGTTACAATTTCAAGAGAAAAATTAGGAACAGGAATACTTGATATATTAGCAGAAAATAAAATAGTTCCATCAAAGAAAGAAGCTAGAAGATTAATAGAACAAGGTGGATTATCTATTAATGGAGAAAAGGTTACTGAGGTTACAAGAGTTATTTCAGAAGAAGATTTTAAAGATGGAGCAGCCTTGGTAAAAAGAGGAAAGAAAAATTACAATAAAATTGAATTAGCTTAGATATAAAAATAAAGATTTTAAAGGATTAAATTTAAGGTGTATGAACAAAATAAATTCATACACCTTATTTTGATAAAAGATTAGTATATAAAATTACAAAAAAAGTAAAAAATCATATAAATTTATTGACCTTATTCCTTAAAGGTTATAATATTATAATGGTAAGTAAAAGTAGAAGAGGAGAAAACTTATGGCTTTATATGCTATATCAGATTTACATTTATCATTTAGCACAGATAAACCAATGGGCATCTTTGGAGAAAAATGGGCTAATCATGATGAAAAAATAAAAGAAAATTGGCTTAGAATAATAAAAGAAAAGGATACAGTTCTTATAGCTGGAGATATTTCTTGGTCTATGAAAGCTGGAGATAGTTTAGCAGATTTAAATTGGATAGATAATCTTCCAGGAAAAAAGATAATTTCAAAGGGAAATCATGATTATTGGTGGGGAAGTATTAGAAAATTAAATTCAATGTATGAAAATACAAAGTTTATACAAAATAATTTCTTCACTTATAAAGAATATGCTATATGTGGAACTAGAGGGTGGATATGTCCAAATTCAGAAAAGTTTACAGAAAAAGATAGAAAGATTTATGATAGAGAGCTTATAAGGTTAAGATTATCTTTAGATGAAGCAAAGAAAAATGGATATACAAAATTTATAGTTATGATACATTATCCACCAACAAATGATAAATTTGAAGAATCTGATTTTGTAAAGATATTTAAAGAATATAATGTAGAAAAAGTTATTTATGGACATTTACACGGACCAGCTTTATCAAAAGTATTAGATGGAGAATTTGATGGAATAGATTATATTATGACTTCATCAGATTATTTAAATTTTTGTCCTAAATGTATATTAGAAGAATAATATAAAAAAGTTATATATAGGGGAGTGTTTTATGGCAGTTAATGATTGGAAAAATTTCCTTGTACCTTATGAGCAAGCAGTAGATGAACTAAAGGTTAAAATTAGAAGTATAAGAAAAGAATATAGGAAAAGAAATGAATACTCACCAATAGAATTTGTAACAGGAAGAGTTAAAGAGGTTTCAAGTATTTTAGAAAAAGCTAACAAGTTTCAAATTCCAGTAAATAGGATTGGCTATGAGCTTGAAGATATAGCAGGACTTAGAATAATGTGTCAGTTTGTTGATGATATAGATAGAGTGGTTGAAATATTAAGAGAAAGAAAGGATATGCAAATTCTTTATGAAAAAGACTATGTTAGAAATGTAAAGCAAAGTGGTTATAGAAGTTATCATATGATAATAAAATATCCTGTAAATATGGCAAGTGGAAATATAGAAATATTAGCAGAGTTTCAAATAAGAACTTTAGCTATGAACTTCTGGGCAACAATAGAACATTCATTAAATTATAAATATAAAAAGCAACTTCCAAAGGAATTAAAGGATAAACTTAAAAGTGCAGCAGATGCAGCCTTTAAGCTTGATGAAGAAATGCTTGAAATAAAGGATGAAATAAAAGATGCTCAAAAGCTTTTTGAAGTTAAATCAGATATTATATCTAACATAATGAGTAGAATATTAAGTTTAAATTCAATTGGCAGAATAGTAGAAGCTAATAGATATGAAAAAGAATTAAATAAGCTTTTAGAAGATGGAGAAGTGTGGGAATTAGATAAATTATTATCTTGCATAAATAGAGATATAGAAAAATTTAAAGAAAGTTAAATATAAAATAATTAATATTTTGAGGGGTAAAGAAATGGAAAATGAAGCTTTATTAAAACAAGTGAGAGAAAATCCAATGCTACTTAAAGAAATAGAAAATCCAAGTGAAGAATTAATAAAAACAGCAGTAAGAAGAAATGGAATTGTAGTAAGATTTGTAAAAAATCCTAGTTATGAAATAAAAAAGGAAGCAATAAAAAGCAATCCCTTATCAATAGAATATATAGATTATGTTGAGGAAGATTTACAAGTCTTAGCAGTAAAAATACTTTGGAATTCGTTAAGACTTATTAAAAATCCATCAGATAGAGTTAAAGAAGAGGCTGTAAAAAGTAAGGGATGGGCAATTCAATACATACAAAGTCCTAGTGAAAAATTATGTCTTATTGCAGTAAAAAATGATTATGATGCTATAAAATACATAAAAAATCCTTCAAGGGAAGTTCAAATAGAGGCTATAAAAAAATATTGGGGAGCTATTAAGTTTATAGATGACCCAACTTTAGAAATAAAAAGACTAGCAATAAAAAGTAATGAAGAAGCTATTAATTTTATTTCTAATTATGATTTAGATGACCTTGAAATATTTATAGCAGATAATATAAAAGTTGTTAAATATCTATGTGGTTCAATAGAGCCAGAAACAGTAGTAAAGGTGTTAATTAAAAAATTAGAAGAGGATGATTTTACAGAAGAATATATGAAAGATTTTTTAAATCTTGAAGTTTTAGAAATGGATAAAATAAAGTTTATATGGGAATGTGGAAATAAAAGAGCAAAGAAAATATTAGTGGATTATATGCT
The DNA here is from genome assembly GCA_900317445.1 of uncultured Eubacteriales bacterium. Lineage (GTDB taxonomy): Bacteria > Bacillota > Clostridia > Clostridiales > Clostridiaceae > Clostridium. The sequence goes on from ONGV01000002.1 coordinate 6,836, forward strand.
TTCAAAATAGGGGGTAAATTATGAAATATTCAGAAATTTTAAATACAGTAAATTTAATAATTGAAGTTGGCGATGTTCCTCTTATTATTGGAGAAAGTGGTATAGGAAAAACTGCTTTAGTAAAAGATTTAGCAAGAATAAATGGATATGAAACTGTAACAATAGATGCTAATTTATTAAAAGAAGGAGAAATAGGAGGACTTCCTATAGTTAGAGATGGAAAGACAATATATGCTACACATTATAAGCTTATAGATTTAAATAGAAAAGCTTCAAAAAATAATGGAGAAGCCCTTCTGTTTATAGATGAACTTAATAGATGTGAGCATGCAGTTCAACAGGAGTTAATGAATCTTATCTTAAATAGAGAAATTAATGGATATGTACTTCCACATGGAGTAAAAGTAGTGGCAGCTATGAATCCATCTAATAAATATGATAATTTTGAAAATAGTGAGTATCAAGTAGTTGATATGGACCCTGCCCAAGAAGATAGATTTGTATGGCTTGATATGGAATCTGATATAAAAGAATGGATTAGATGGGGAATGGGTAAAGGAAATATTCATCCAGATATTATAGAATTTTTATCAGCTTTTCCAGGATACCTTCATACTCCAGATTCAAAAGAAAATTTAAAGGCAACTCCAAGAAGTTGGGAAAGAATTTCTAAGGCATATACATTGTATAAGTCTAAAGAAAAATATCCTTTAAATATACTTCTTAATGTTGTAAAAGGAAATGTAGGAGTAAGTATAGCAACAGACTTTGCCAATTTTATAGCAAATAAGAAGAAGCCTTTAATGAATGCAAAAGAGTTATTTAGCTATGAAGTTCTTCCAGAGGAAATAAAAGATGAATTATATAATGAATCACAATCAAGATTATATATTTTAGCAAAAAGTGCATTAAATTATTTAGAAGATAACAATAAAATAAGTAATATAGCATTATTCTCAGAAATTTTAAAATGCTATCCAAGAGATTTAAGACTTGGAATTATGAAAGAAATTAGAAAGGATTATTCAAAGAATTTATATGAAGCTTTGTTAGATTCAGATGAATTTATGGAGGCTTTCTTTGAAATATATGTAAGTATTTAAGGAGAAAAAATGAATTTTTTAGATAAGAAAAAAAGCCTTTTAGAGAAAGTAACTAATATAAATAGTGTAAGTGAAATAGGCAATGATTATAAAAGAGAATTTTTTGATTTCTTATCTAACATAGTTATTGATATGCTTCAAGGAGAGGATAATTTCTTTGGAGCATTTATGCTAAAGATAGAAAAAAATATTCGATTTGATATTACTTGGCCTATTGCAACTGTTCCAAAACTTAATGGATTTATAATGTACTTTAATCCAATATTATTTTTACAGTATGAAAAGCTTGAAATGGCAGCACTTTTTAAACATGAAATATATCATATGATGTATTCACATTATAGTAGAGAAAAGGCATTAAAAGATAAATATAGTAATGAGGTAGTACAAATTGCATTAGACATATCTGTAAATCAGTTTATTAAAAATTTACCAGCAGATTCAAAAAGATTAGATTATGTAAATAAAGAATTTAATATTAATCTTAAAAGTAATAGAAGTGTAGAGGAATATGCAAGTATTCTTCAAAAAGAATTAGAAAACAAAATAAAATCTCAAGATAAAGTTAAAAATAGTGATAAAATAGCAAGAAAGTTAGATATATCAAGGGCCCATGAGTTATGGGAAGGAATAGATGTAAGTAATGAAATTATAGATAACAATGTAAAAAAGATTGCAGTAAGTATTATAGAAGACAAAGCTCCAGAAAATATACATAAACTTATAGCAGGATATAATAAAAAGGGAGAATTATCTTGGGAAGAGATAATAAAAAGACTTCTTCCATCTATGAGGTCTGGTTATAAAAAAACAATAATGAGAAGAGATAGAAGACAGCCAGAAAGGATGGAACTTAGAGGAAAGCTTCCTAATATGATTCCAGAAATAACAGTAGCAATAGATATTAGTGCTAGTATGAGTGATGAAGATATTAAAAAGATAATGATAGAAATACTAGCTCTTACTCAAAGTAGAAGAGGAAAAATAACAGTTATAGAATGTGATGATGAAATAAGAAGAATATATAAATTAAGCTCACCAAAAGATATAAGAAAAAGAAAATCAAATACAGGTTCCACAGCATTTTCACCAGTTTTTGAATATATGAAGGAAAAAAATTTGAGAAATAATATTCTTATATACTTTACAGATGGAGTAGGAGAAAAAGAATTAACTGTAAAACCAGTAAATAATAATACTATATGGGTACTATCAGGAAAAGAAGAACTTTCATTAGAAAAGCCTTTTGGAATTATAAAAAGAATAAATCAAAACAAAGTTGTTGGAGAAGGAAAAAGTTCAGCATTAGACATGATAAGAGAAGTTGTAAGCAACTTAGCAAGAGAATTTTAAAAAAAGCAGATGAAATAAAAATCATCTGCTTTAAATATGTTACTTGTTTTATATATTAGTGACATCCACCGCCACAGCTAGCACATCCGCCACCTTCTGGTGCTTTAACTGGTTTTAAAGAAAGACCTCTTCCTTCATTTTCTTCAGATGAAAGAATTATAAATCCTTCAAATTCTTCAATTAATGTTTTTTCAGCTATGAAAGTTATATCATTAACAACTTCAGATATATCTTCATCTCTTACTTCACTTACTGAAATATTAAAAACAGGACCACTGCAGCCATATCCAGCTAAGTTAATTCTTATGTTGTAATTATCAACATTATTTTCAGCTAAGAAATCTTTAAATTCCTTACATGCTTCATCGCTTATATTTATATATTTCAAAATGTTCACCTCTTTATATTGATTGCTACTTGATAATTTTTATCATATGTTTAGTATATCATATATTATTTTCATTTCAAGGGGGATAAAAAAATTCACCCTAGACAAATAAGAAAATTTGATATAAAGTATATGCAAAAGAAGACTTTAAGGAGGATTAATTATGGTAGGTCATATAAGTGATAGTAATTTTGAAGAGGAAGTTTTAAAGGCAAAGGGAGTAGTTGTTGTGGACTTTTTTGCAACTTGGTGTGCTCCATGTAAAATGCTTGCTCCTGTATTAGAAGAAATATCTGAAGAGATAAAAGAAGCTAAAATAGTAAAAATTGATGTTGATGAAAATCCATTAGCAGCAAATATGTATCATGTTTCAAGTATTCCAACAATAAAAATCTTTAAAGATGGAGAACTTAAAGATAGCAAGGTAGGATTTCAACCTAAAGAATTTTTAAAAGAAGCAATTGAAGAATTAATTTAATAAGATAAGCCCCCATTTTTATAAGTGGGGGTTTTTGTTAAATTAATGATAAATTTTCCTTAAAAAGGTTAATAATAATCTTTACTCTATTTGTTAATTGTAATATACTTAAAGGTATATTTAAAAAATTGATAAAGGGAGAAATTTATGAAACCATATGTTGAAGATTTTGTTGCAGATAAGATGAAAGAATATAATAGAAAAATTTCTCAAGGTAGTTTTGGAAACTATAAAATAGTAAAAAAAGAAGAAAATAATAATATTATAGAGGGCTATCTATATAAAAGAGAAGGGAATAAAGAATTTGTTATAGAGCTTTTAAATAAAGATAATCTTGTAATGAAATTAGGTTATAAAGAGATTGAAAGTACCTTTCAAATAATAAAATTTGCAAAGGGAAGAGTTGGAATTGTAGGACTTGGACTTGGTTATGTAGCTGAAGAAATAGCAAAAAAACAAGATGTAACAGAAGTTATTGTATATGAAATAAGCAAAGAAGTTATAAAGCTTTATAAAAATAACTTTGGAGAAAATAAAAAAATAAAAATTATTCAAGGAGATGCTTTTAAAGCAAAAAGTGAAAACTTTGATTATTTTTATGTGGATATATATAATTATGTTCTTTCATCAAAGGTTGTGGAGGATTATAAGTTTTTTATGAAACTTCACAATATAGAAGATTATGTTTTTTGTGGACTAGAGCATTTTCTTTTAAGCTGTAGCTATGAAGAAATAATATGGGTTTATATTCCTGAAACCTGGATGGACATGGCAAAAGGAATATCCACAGCTTTATCTATATCAGGCTATATAAAAGGCTATGAACAATTAGATGAAAAACTAGTAAGTAATGTTTTAGCACAATTTAAAGAAGTTTTTAATGAAGAACTTTAACTTGAAAAAATAAAAAGAAGTTATCATATTAAGAAT
>ONGV01000100.1 GCA_900317445.1 uncultured Eubacteriales bacterium
ACTTTTTTTAGCCTTTATAAAACCAATAATAAATGGAGTAGGTTTTGATTTCAAAGAAGTACAGATTTCAGAAGAAAAAAGGTTAGACATAGTTATAACATACAATAATCATAAATATATAATAGAACTTAAGATATGGCATGGTGATAATTATCATCAAAAAGGTTTAAAACAATTAGTAAATTATCTTGATATTAATGAGCAAAACAAAGGTTATTTGTTAGTTTTTAATTTTAATAAAAACAAAGAATATAAGAAAGAAGAAGTAATTATAGATAATAAAGAAATAACAATAGTATTTGTGTAATACAAGAAAAGTAACATTAAAATAATAAGAAAAAATCCTTAGGAAACGTAAAAAATTTCCTAAGGATTTTTTTATTGATAAGCTTAATATAACTTGTTTACTCAATAAAATGAAAAAGTTTAGAAAATCTTTAAACTTTCTAAAAAAGTTCTTTAAATATTACATTTATAATTAAGTTAACATAAGAAGGAGATGATATTATTAGTAGTATGCACAGTAATTATGGGAATATTATGTGGCTGTAATAAAAATGAAAATGATATAGAATTAGTTTCAATAAAAGAGGTAAGAGAAAATGTAAATAAAGAACTAGAAGAAACTAAAAATGGTAAATATGACAATTTAATATTAGATGATAATGTATCTGTTCAAATTACTAATGAAAATGAAATATATAAATTGAATTTGAAGTTTGAAAATTATTATAAGAATTTAGGAGAATATCTTAATAATATTCCAGAAATAATGAAGGTCATGTTTGAAAAGGATGATATAAATATAAATAAAATAGCAACCCCAGGATATTTTACAGAATCTGGAGCAGTAAGAGAAGAATTAAGAGAGTGGGATTGCACTTATAATGAAATGATTAAAAATTATAATAATGGAACTTATACAGGAAAAGATGGTAAACAGCCTTCTGTAGAATATAGAGATGGCAATATATATGGTTTTACAAATAGTGATTTATGCTTAATGTGGATATTTAGAGGAAAAACAAAAGATATCTTTTTAAAAGATTTTAATAATGAATTTGTGCCACAATGGTTTAGCTATGCTAATTATGAAATAAAAAATTATGATGTATATGAAGATGATATTAATGATTCTTATAATTTGTTAGATGGACAAATAAGCATAAAAGATTCTATTTCTTATGTTGAAAGCTATATTAATAATGAATTTAAGTATTCAGGAAATAAAGATTTAAAAACAAAAGTTTATAGTGTAGATGTAGTTAAATTAGATGAAAATTACTATGGTTATCATTTTTCAATCATATTTATATTTTTTTGTTCTATCATTAGTATTGATTATAACAAGTTTATTTATGATAAATAGATATAATTTTAGTAACATAAAGGAGACATAAAATGAATGATATAGTTCAAGTTAAAGATGTTTTTCTAAAGATAAAAAAAGATGTAATTTTAGATAAGATAAATGTAAATTTTGAAAAGGGAAAAATACATGGATTAATAGGGAGAAATGGCTCTGGGAAAACTATGCTTATGAAATGTATTTGTGGCTTTGTAAAAGTAACAAGCGGACAAGTTATTGTAGATAATAAAATCATAGGAAAAGATTGTGATTTTCCAAATAATATTGGAGTGATAATTGAAACACCAGGATTTATTCCTTATTATAGTGGATTTAGAAATTTAAAATTACTAGCAAAAATAAATAATAAAATAACAGATGATGATATAAAAAGAGCTATGGAAAGTGTAGGGTTAAATCCAATCCTAAAAAGAGCTGTTGGGAAATATAGCCTTGGAATGAGACAACGTTTAGGATTAGCTCAAGCTATTATGGAAAATCCTGAAATATTAATTTTAGATGAACCAATGAATGGATTAGATAAAGAAGGAGTACAAGATATGAGAAAGTACCTAATTGAACTTAGAAAACAAGGAAAAACAATAATCTTAGCATCACATTCAAGTGAAGATATATCAGTTTTATGCGATACAGTTAATGAAATGGATAAAGGAAAAATCAAAAAAATATCTTAAAATTATTATTCAATAATAAATGAAGTAGTTTTTGAGTTCAAAGAAGCAAAATTTTCAAAAAATTAAAATCCTAAGGGAAGAATATATTCTCTAAGGATTTTTTTATTATTAGGAAATTCTGCTACTTAAAATGTAATCAAATATAAACATTTTAAGAATTTTACTGTTTCAACGTATCTGCTTTGGCAATGAATAACTTCAAAG
>ONGV01000090.1 GCA_900317445.1 uncultured Eubacteriales bacterium
AAGCGACTTTTTTATTTTATCATCAAACTTTTTTCTTGTCAATAACTTTTTTAAGTTATTTTTTCAAGTTTGTTTGACAACGAAATTTATCTTATCACTTTTTCACTTACTAGTCAACAATTTTTTTAATTATTTTCTTTAATTGTTAACCATGTGCCTCAGCGACGTGTTTTATCTTATCACACTAAATAAATTTCTACTATTTTTTATTTATATTAATAATTATTTATTTTATATTTTCTCTATTTTTCTTAATATTTCTTTCTTTTTTATATAATGATACACTAGGATATGTTTCTATTAATTATTTAACTTTACCTTGCAGCTTTAAACTTATTAACTTTTCACAAAGTTATCCACAATTAATAATAAATATTTTAATTTTGAAAAAAGAATTGTGGATAATAAGTGTATTTTATTACCCACAATTCTTTTTAGTTTATTTATTCTTCTGAATCTGTATCTTCTATTTCACTCATAGCTCTTTCCACTAATTTATCTAAGCTAGAATCATTTTCTGATACTTCTTTTTCATTATCTTTTTCTTCTCTATCAACATCTGCTGATATTTTAGTGATAGCAACTACTTTCTCATCCTCATTGGTTCTCATTAAGGTAACACCCATAGCAGATCTGCTTGTTACAGATATATCACTAACATTTATTCTTATAGCTACCCCACTTGAATTTATAAGCATTAATTCATCATCCGGTTTACATATAGTTGCTCCAGCAAGTTTACCTGTCTTTTCACTTATCTTATATGTTATTAAACCTACACCATTTCTTTGTTGTATCTTATATTGTTCAATTGGAGTTCTCTTACCAAATCCATTTTCACTTATTACAAGAACTTCTTCTCCCTTAACTGCTATATCCATACATACAGCTATGTCATTGTCTTTTAAATTTATTGCTCTTACTCCAGAAGCTGTTCTACCCATTTGTCTTACAGACTTTTCATTAAACTTAATAGCATAACCATTTTGAGTTATCATTATAATATCTGCATCTCCTCTGGTTATTTTAACTTTAAGAAGTTCATCCCCTTCTCTTAAGTTTATAGCTATAAGTCCATTTTTTCTTAAGTTTTTAAATTCTTCTAAAGGAGTTTTCTTAACTAATCCTTGTTTAGTTCCCATAAACAAGAAACCTTCTCTTACATCATCTTTAACAGTTAATATAGTCTCTATTCTTTCATCAGGCTCTATTGCAATTAAGTTTACTATATTTGTACCTTTTGCAGTTCTTCCAGCTTCAGGTATTCTATATGCTCTTAATTTATATACTCTACCCTTATTTGTAAAGAATAATACATCTGAATGAGTAGAAGTTACCATAACATGTTCTACATAATCATCTTCTTTAGTTGTCATGGCTTGAATACCCTTTCCACCTCTTCTTTGAGCAGAATAAGTATTAGATGATATTCTCTTTATGTATCCAGCATGAGTAAGAGTTACAGTAACCTCTTCTTCCTGAATTAAATCTTCAATGTCAATATCATTAACTACTTCTTCTATGTGAGTTCTTCTTTCATCATTATATTTATTTTTGATTTCTAGTAATTCATCTTTTATTACACCAAGAAGCTTTTCTTCACTTTCTAGTATTGAAGTTAAATATTCTATTTGTTTCATTAATTCTTGATATTCATCTTCAATTTTGTCTCTTTCTAAACCAGTTAATCTTCTAAGTTTCATTTCAAGAATAGCAACTGCTTGCTTTTCTGATAATCCAAACTTGTCTATTAATATATTTTTAGCTATTTCACTAGTTTCTGAATTTCTTATTATACTTATTACTTCATCAATATGATCTAAAGCTATTATTAATCCTTCTAAAATATGAGCTCTTGCTTTAGCTTTATTTAAATCAAATATTGTTCTTTTTGTAATAACATCCTTTTGATGAGCTATATAATGCTCTAAAATTTGTTTTAAATTTAAAATTTGTGGTTGGTTATTAACAAGAGCTAACATTATAACCCCAAAAGTATCTTGCATTTTTGTATGCTTATATAAAAGATTTAAGATAACATTAGGATTAGCATCTTTCTTTAATTCAATAACAATTCTCATACCTTCTCTATCAGATTCATCTCTTAAGTCTGATATTCCCACAATTTTCTTATCTTTTACTAAATCTGCAATACTTTCTATAAGTTTTGCTTTATTAACTTGGTATGGAATTTCTGTAACAATAATTCTGTGTCTAGAATTTTCTTCTTCTATTTCAGCCTTTGCTCTTACAGTTATTTTTCCCTTACCAGTTTCATAAGCTGCTCTTATTCCTGATTTACCCATAATGGTTGCAGCAGTTGGAAAATCTGGTCCCTTTATAACTGTCATAAGGTCTGTAACTGTTGAATCTGGATTGTCTATAAGCATTATTGTACCATCAATTACTTCTCCTAAGTTATGTGGTGGTATATTTGTTGCCATACCAACAGCTATTCCTGATGAGCCATTTACTAATAGATTGGGAAATCTTGATGGTAATACCATAGGTTCTTTTTCTTCACCATCAAAGTTAGGACCAAATTCTACAGTGTCTTTATTTATGTCTCTTAGCATTTCCACAGCTATCTTATTCATCTTTGCTTCTGTGTATCTCATAGCAGCTGGGCTATCTCCATCAACAGAACCAAAGTTACCATGACCATCAACTAGCATATATCTCATAGAGAAGTCTTGCGCCATTCTTACTAATGCATCATAAACAGAAGAATCTCCATGTGGATGATATTTACCTAAAACATCTCCAACTATTCTAGCACACTTTCTATAACCCTTATCAGGGAATATTCCTAGTTCATGTAGAGAATATAGTATTCTTCTATGAACAGGCTTTAATCCATCTCTTACATCTGGCAGTGCACGACCAACTATAACACTCATTGAGTAATCTATATAACATCTTTGCATTTCCTCATTAATGTCAATAGGAATTACTTTTCCTTCATTAAAATCCATGTACTTCACCTCATATTAGTACTAAATATCTAAATTTCCTTTTCTAGCATTTTGTATAATGAATTCTTTTCTAGGCTCTACCTTTTCTCCCATAAGAATAGTAAATATTTCATCTGCAAGCATGGCATCGCCTACAGTTACTTTTTTTAGTATTCTCTTTTCAGGATCCATAGTAGTATCCCATAACTGTTCAGCATTCATTTCTCCAAGACCCTTATATCTTTGAATATCAGTAGAGTTATCCTTTCCGCCTAAGGATTCTAAAATTTCATTTAATTCTGCATCACTATAAGCATACTCTTGATTTTTTCCTTTTTTAACTCTAAATAATGGTGGTTGAGCAATGTATACATGCCCTCCATCTATTAATTCTCTCATGTATCTATAGAAGAATGTTAATAATAATGTTCTTATGTGGGCACCATCAACATCGGCATCTGTCATTATTATTATTCTATTATATCTTATTTTTTCTATATTAAAATCTTCTCCAATACCTGCACCAAATGCTGTAATCATAGACCTTATAGTATCTGCATTTAATATTCTATCTAATCTTTGTTTTTCAACATTTAATATTTTACCTCTTAATGGTAATATAGCTTGGAATCTTCTATTTCTTCCTTGTTTTGCAGAACCACCTGCAGAATCTCCTTCGACTATATATATTTCACATTCTTTTGGGTCCTTTGAGGAACAATCAGCTAATTTTCCAGGAAGTGAAGAACGCTCTAAAACAGATTTCCTTGTTAATTCCCTAGCTTTTCTAGCAGCCTCTCTTGCTCTTGAAGCCATTAAAGCCTTATCTATAATAATCTTACCTATTCCAGGGTTCTCTTCTAAAAATGTTCCTACATTTTCAGCAACAATTGAATCCACAATTCCTCTTACTTCACTATTTCCAAGCTTTGTTTTAGTTTGACCTTCAAATTGAGGTTCTTCAATTTTTACTGACACAACAGCTGTTAAACCTTCTCTAATATCTTCTCCAGATAAGTTTTTATCATTTTCTTTTAAATATCCATACTTCTTTCCATAATCATTAAATACTCTTGTTACAGCAGTTTTAAATCCCACTAAATGAGTTCCACCTTCAACAGTATCTATATTATTTGCAAAAGAAAATAAATTTTCTGTATATCCATCATTATATTGAAGAGCTACTTCTACTGATACTTTATCTTTTACTCCTTCCACATAAATTGGTTCTGGATGTAATGTTTCTTTATTTCTATTTAAATAACTTACAAAAGATTTAATTCCTCCTTCATAGTGGAATTCTTCTTTATTATCATCTCTTTTGTCAATTAATGTTATATGTATTCCTTTGTTTAAAAAAGCTAACTCTCTTAATCTTTGTGATAATATGCTGAAATCATATACAGTTTCATCGAATATTTCAGGGTCAGGCTTAAAATATACAGTTGTACCAGTTTCATCTGATGAACCTATATTTTCTAATTCGCTAACAACCTTACCTCTTTCATAAGTTTGTTGCCATATGCTCCCCTCTCTTTTGATAGTAACAACACACTTTTCAGATAAAGCATTTACAACTGATGCACCAACACCATGTAAACCACCTGAAACTTTGTATCCTCCTCCACCAAACTTTCCACCTGCATGTAATATAGTCATAATAACTTCAACAGTAGGTTTTTTCATTTTTGGATGCATACCAACAGGCATACCTCTACCATCATCCACAACTTCTATTGAGTTATCCACATTAATTTTAACAACTATCTTTTTACAATATCCTGCTAGAGCTTCATCAATACTGTTATCAACAATTTCATACACTAAATGATGTAGCCCTCTAGAGCTGGTACTTCCTATGTACATACCAGGTCTTTTTCTTACAGCTTCAAGTCCTTCAAGAACTTGAATCTGATTTTCATCATAACTTTGCTTATTATTTTCCAACACAGATTCCTCCTAAAAAATTTGTATTTTGCACATGAAGGTTTTAAATATTGGACTAAAGGTTATAATCCATATCTGTTCTTTTTGTTAATGTTGTTGAAGATATTGGTGAAAGATAAATTTTACTTTTCTTATCTACCTCAGCAATAACAAAAGATTTTGGATTTTCTTTTGTTATCCTCTCCACAAATCCATCTTCTTCGGCTAGTCTTAAAAATTGATTAGTATCAGAACTATACTTAGTTGATTGCAAATCAAATATCCCAATTACATCCTTTATTGGGACAACTACATTTTCTCCTAAATGTAAAAACATAAAATCCCTCCTTACTAACTAGAAACTATTCCATTTTTTACTTTAAATATCTTAGAATTTGAATCTAAATAACTACATATATCTTCAATTCCTGTACAAGTGATAATTGTTTGAATTTCTCCTATTGTGCTTAAAATATATCTTTTTCTACTAAAATCTAATTCAGATAAAACATCATCTAACAAAAGAACAGGGTATTCATTTGTAATTTCTTTTATTATTCTTAAAGAAGCAAATTTTATTGTAAGTACCGCTGTTCTTTGTTGTCCTTGTGAACCAAAGCTTTTTATATCCACATTATTTATAAATATAGAAAAATCATCTCTGTGAGGTCCTATTGTAGATATTCCCTTCTCAATATCTTTTTTTCTACTTTTCTTTAAAGCTTCATAAAAATTTTCTTTTATTTTACTTAAATCTTTTATTGTAGATTGATATTTAAATTCTATATTTTCTTTATTTGAAGTTATATCTTTATGCACTTGCTTACCATAATAATTAAGTTTCTCAATATATTTCAATCTTTCTTTTATTACATATTCACCATAAGAAGATAATTGCTCATCATAAATATCAAGCATATCTTCACTTAAGTTTCTATTTTTTAAAACTACATTCCTTTCATTAAGGACTTTATTGTATTGAACAATGTTATAATAATATTTTTTATTAAGTTGACATAATTCCATATCAATAAATCTTCGTCTAACTCCTGGTGAATCTTTTACTATTTTTAAATCTTCAGGAGAAAACATAACCACATTAAAAATTCCAAATAATTCGCCTATTTTATTAATTTTTATGGAATTAACTTTAATAGCCTTTTTCCCATCCTTTAAGATTTTTATATCTATTTTTTTATCAAGTCTTTCTTTAGCTATTCCTAAACTTATATAGGCTTCATGGTTATTCCAATTAATAAGTTCTCTATCTCTTGTTGTTCTATGGGATTTTGCAAAAGCACAATAATAAATGGCTTCTAGTATATTTGTTTTTCCTTGAGCGTTATCTCCTATAAAAACATTAACACCTTTTCCAAAATTTATATCAAGCTTTTCATAGTTTCTATAATTAATTAACATTAGTTTTTTTATAAACATCTATAAACACCCAT
>ONGV01000231.1 GCA_900317445.1 uncultured Eubacteriales bacterium
ACTTGTAATATTCTTATTTGCATTCATAAATGCATATAGTGAAATTATTTATACAACAGCAATCATTAAAGACCAAGCAAAATGGACTATGTCTATTGGATTATATAGCTTTGTTAATAAGTCACAAGGTATATGCTGGACAGAATACTCAGCAGCAGCTATCTTAGCTTCATTACCAATAGTTATCATATTCATGGCATTACAAAAATTCATAGCTACTGGATTAACAGCAGGTTCAGTAAAGGGTTAATAGTTTAAAATCTCATTTAATAAATATTAGCAGATTATAAGTATAAGGTATAAGAATTCCTATATTATATAGGGATTTTTATACGACATACTTATGGGAACGGTACCAAAATGTCCTAAAAAGGGATGCTTTTAGGAGGCTTAATAAATGAATATTAAGGATATTGCCAGGTTAGCAGGTGTTGGTGTTAGTACAGTATCTAGAGTGATAAACAATCATCCAGATGTTAAGGAAAGCACTAGAGAAAAAGTTAACAAAATAATTAAAGAAAGCAATTATATCCCTAATAATAGTGCTAGAATTTTAAAACAAAATAACTCTATGAATATAGGAGTATTAGTAAAAGGTGTATTTAATCCATTTTTTTCTGAAATGTTAAATTTTATAGCTAATACTATAAGTGATACAAAATATACTATGATATTACAACAAAGCTATGGTAACTTTGATGAAGATATTGATACATTAAGATCATTTATAAAAGAAAAAAGGCTTCAAGGTGCAATATGTCTTGGAGGTAATTTTGAGTGTGTTACACCAGAAAAAATGGAAGCTTTAGAGGTGCCTGTTGTATTAACATCTGTAAATACTACAGTTGCTAAAGGAAGGGGACTTTATTCAACAGTAGGTATAGATAATGAAAAGGCAGCATATAAAGCAACAAAGTTTTTAATAAACTTAGGGCATAGAGATATAGCAGTAATGATTGGTGAAGAGAATGACTTAGGAATGAGTTATTCTAGATTAAGGGGATATAGAAAAGCTATAGATGAAGCTGGCATACAGTTTGATACACAAAAGTTACTTGTTGGAGAATATTCAACAAAGATAGCGTATGAAGTTATGAAAAGGTATTTGCAGGAAAAGAAAAAGTATATATCTGCAATATTTGTAACAGCGGATACAATGGCTTTAGGAGTAGCAAAAGCTATTGTAGATTCAGGATTAACAATTGGAAAAGACATTTCACTAGTTGGTTTTGATGGGTTAGATATAAGTGAATATTATAATCCTGGAATTACTACTATAAGACAACCAAGAAAAGCTATTGCACAGGAAAGTGTAAATTTATTATTAGATATTTTGAGTAAAAAGGGGACTCATAAAAATCTAATATTAGAAACAGAGCTTGTAAAAAGAGAATCTACTGTTGAGTATATGGGATTACAATATGATAAAAATATAATTTAATTAGGAGGATAATTAATGGACAGAGGAGCAGGAATTTTAATGCATATAGCTTCATTACCTGGTGAATATGGTATAGGTACATTAGGGAAAGAAGCATTTAAATTTGCAGAGTTTTTAGAAACATCTGGCTTAAAGTATTGGCAAATACTTCCTTTAGGTCATACTAGTTATGGTGATTCGCCATATCAATGTTTTTCAGCTTTTGCAGGAAATCCATACTTTATCGACTATGATATATTAAGGGAAGAGGGAATTTTAAAAGAAGAGGATTACAAAAATGAAAACTATGGTGATAACCCAGAAAAAATAGACTATGGAACAATTTTTGAATCTAAAAATAAGGTATTAAAAAGAGCTTATGATAATTTCAAAAAGGGTAATTTGAAAGAATTAGCTCAAAAAATAGAAAAGTTTAAAGAAGAAAATGCTTTTTGGTTAGAAGATTATGCATTATATATGTCTTTAAAAAATCATTTTAAATTAGTTTCATGGCAAGAATGGCCAGATGATATTAAAAAGAGAGAACCAGAAGCAATTGAAAAATACAAAGAATCTTTAAAGGATGAAATAGGATTTTGGTCATTTGTTCAATACTTATTCTTTGAACAATGGACTGCATTAAAGGATTATACTAATTCTTTAGGAATTAAAATAATAGGAGATATTCCTATATATGTAGCTGAAGATAGTGTAGATGCTTGGAGTGCTCCAGAAAACTTTAAGATGAATGTAAAAGAAATGAAGCCATTATTTGTAGCAGGTTGTCCTCCTGATATGTTCTCTGAAACAGGACAATTATGGGGAAATCCTATTTATGATTGGGATGCTATGAAGAAAAACAATTATAAATGGTGGATTTCAAGAATAAAAGAAAGTCTAAAATTATATGATATAGTTAGAATAGACCACTTTAGAGGATTTGAAGCTTACTGGCAAATTCCTTATGGTGAACCAACAGCTATTAATGGAAAGTGGGTTAAAGGACCTGGAATGTCATTATTTAATGCTGTTAAAAAGGAACTTGGAGAAATTAATGTTATTGCAGAAGACCTTGGTTTCTTAACAGAAGAAGTTAAAGAATTCTTAGCTGAAACTGGATATCCTGGAATGAAGATATTAGAATTTGGCTTTGGTGGTGGAGATAGTGAATATTTACCACACAATTATATTAAAAATTGCATAGCTTATACAGGAACTCATGATAATGATACTTTC
>ONGV01000012.1 GCA_900317445.1 uncultured Eubacteriales bacterium
AAAAGAATTTATAATATCTGGTATACCATGATTTATTTCTGGGTCTATATGATATGGTCTTCCAGCAAGGACAATTCCCTTCTTTCCAGTTTTCTTTAAATAATCTAAAACTTCTTGACCTTTATCTCTTAAATCTTTATCAAAAGCTTCCCTTTCTTTATAAGCTTTTTCCACTGCAATTTTAGCTTCTTCAAGATTTATATTAAAATCCTTAAATTCAGTAACTATTCTTGAAGGAAGTCCTTCTCTGTCATTTAATGAAAAGAATGGTTCTATAAGTTTAATGCTCTTATCTTTAAATACATCCATATTAGTTCTTATAACCTCTGGATAAGAAGTTACCATAGGACAATTATAATGGTTTCCTGCATCTTTAAATTCTATTCTTTCATAAGATATGCAAGGATAGAAAATTGTTTTTATTCCTTTATTTATAAGTGACATTATATGTCCATGAGCAATTTTAGCAGGATAACATGCAGATTCTGATGGAATTGTTTCTATTCCAAGTTCATAAATCTTTTTACTTGATACAGGAGACAATTCAACTCTAAATCCTAACTCTGTAAGTAATGTATACCAAAATGGATAATTTTCATACATATTTAAAACTCTAGGAATACCTATTGTTCCTCTCTTAGCCTTATCCTTATCTAATGGCTTATAAGAAAATAATCTCTTAAATTTATACTTATAAAGATTTGGAACATCATCTCTCTTCTTTTCAATTCCAAGACCTCTTTCACATCTATTCCCTGAAATAAATTCCTCATCTGTTGAAAATTTATTTATTGTTAAAAGACAGTTATTTCCGCATCTTCCACATCTTCTAAAGTCTGTTGACATTTCAAAGCTATCTATTTTATCCTTTGGAAGCATTGAAGATTTTTCTCCTTCTACATATCTTTCCTTTGAGATAAGTGCAGCTCCAAAAGCACCCATAAGTCCTGCAATATCTGGTCTTACAGCTTGTCTACCTGAAATATTTTCAAAGCTTCTTAAAACTGCATCATTATAAAAAGTTCCACCTTGAACAATTATCTTTTCTCCCATTTCCTTTGGGTCTCTTATTTTTATAACCTTAAATAAAGCATTTTTTATTACAGAATAAGAAAGTCCAGCAGAAATATCAGAAACCTCAGCACCTTCTTTTTGTGCTTGTTTAACCTTTGAGTTCATAAATACTGTACATCTTGAACCTAAGTCAACTGGTGATTTTGATTTTAATGCTTCTTTTGCAAAGTCTTTAACTTCCATATTTAAAGATTTTGCAAAGCTTTCTATAAATGAACCACAACCTGATGAACATGCTTCATTTAAAAGAATAGAATCTATAACTCCATTTTTTATTCTAAGACATTTCATGTCTTGTCCACCAATATCTAATATAAAGTCTACTCCTGGAAGGAAGTATTCTGAAGCTTTATAATGGGCTATAGTTTCAATTTCTCCTAAATCTACATGAAGGGCTGCCTTTATTAAGGCTTCTCCATATCCAGTTACTGTAGATTTTGCTATTTTAACACCTTCTGGAAGTTTTGAATAAAGGTCTTTTAATATTTCTATAACCTTTTTTAATGGATTTCCTTTATTACTTCCATAATAATCATAAACAATTTCTCTATCTTCATTTACAGCAACTACCTTAGTTGTAGTTGAACCTGCATCTATTCCTAAAAATATATTTCCTTTATATCCTTCTAAAGAACCTCTTTTAGCCTTTGCCTTTTCATGTCTTTCTCTAAAAGTTTTAAGTTCCTCTTCATTTTCAAATAAAGGTTTAAGTCTTTCTACTTCATCATCTTTTATATTTACTATATTTTTAACTTTCTCTGCCAAATCTTTAAGACTTACCGCTTTAAAATCCCTTGATAAAAGAGCTGCACCCATTGCTACAAATAATTGAGGGTCCTTTGGAAAAATTATTTCATCCTCTGTAAGATTAAGTGTTTCTATAAATCTATTTCTAAGTTCTGATAAGAAATATAAAGGTCCTCCTAAAAATGCAACATTTCCTCTTATTGGCTTACCACAAGCAAGTCCACTTATTGTTTGATTAACAACAGCTTGGAAAATAGAAGCTGCTATATCTTCTGTTTTTGCACCTTCATTTATTAAAGGTTGAACATCAGTTTTAGCAAAAACTCCACATCTTGAAGCTATAGGATAAATAACCTTATGGTTTTTAGCAAGTTCATTTAATCCCATAGCATCAGTATTTAAAAGTGTTGCCATCTGGTCTATAAATGCCCCAGTACCTCCAGCACATGACCCATTCATTCTTTGTTCAATGCCACCTTTAAAATATGTTATCTTAGCATCTTCTCCTCCAAGTTCTATAGCTACATCTGTTCTTGGAATTACTTCCTCAACAGTTTTAGTACAAGCTATAACCTCTTGAACAAAATCAACATTTAACCATTTAGAAACAGAAAGACCACCAGAACCTGTAACAGCTATTGTAAGCTCTACATCTCCCATAGTCTCATAAGTTTCTTTTATTAATTGAATAATTGTACTTCTAATATCTGAAAAATGTCTTCTATATTCAGAATAAACTTTATTATCTTGGTCATCAATTACTACTACCTTTACAGTAGTTGAACCAACATCCAATCCCATATTATATTTTTTCATTTTCACACCTACTAAATAAAAATTAAAGTTATGTAATTATAACATATTATCAAAAAAATTCCTAGTAATAATAATTATTAAGAAATAAAATTTCTATAGTAATACTATTTATAGGAAGTTATACAAATTAATCCTTAACAAATTATACCTCATATATGTATAAAAAATCAAATTCATGTTAATAATCTAAATAAGAGTTAAAAAAATATAAAAAAAGAAGAGTGATTTAATATGAGTTATTTTAGTGAAGCAAATAAATATTACAATTCAAAAGAATATAAAAAAGCAATATCATACTATAGAAAATCTATTGCTGACAAGGAAAATGAAGCTTGTTCATACTACAATGCAGGAGTTTGTTTTATTAAATTAAAAGATTATAATAATGCAATTTGTATGCTTAAAGTTGCCATAAGCTATCAAAGAGAAAGTAAATATTATTTTAACTTAGCCTATTGTTATGCAATGCTAAAGGAAAATAAAAAAGCTCTACTAAATTTTAACTTAGCTTGGGCCACAAATAATAATGATGAGGACTGCAAAAAAGCAATGAATCTTATATTAAAAAAAGCTATAGCAGAAAACTAACTTCTCTGCTATAGCAATTTTTATTTTCTAGCTTTTTCTACTCTTAATTTTTTACCCTTTATTGTCATGTTTTTTAAAGCATTTAAAGCTAGAGCTCCCTTTCCATTTAAAATTTCCACATAAGAACCTAAATCTTGTATTTCAATTATTCCTATATCCTCTGAAACTATTCCATCTATATTAGATATTGCTCCAACAAAATCCACTGCTCTAAGCTTTTTCTTCTTTCCACCATTAAAATATAATTTTGATATTTCCTTATTTATCTTTAGAGCCTTATCTTTTTTTCTCTTAGGTGCCTTTTTTAATATTTCATCTGAAACCTCTTCTATTTTATTAAGGCTATTTATATCTTCTTCAGGAATTTTAAAACCTGTATAACTTTCTATTTCTTCTAAAAATCTATCTTCATAAAAAGTTAGAAAAGAAATGGCTTTTCCTTTTTCTTTATTTCTTCCTGTTCTTCCTATCCTATGAACATAAGCTTCCTTTTCTACTGGTATATCTAAATTTATTACATGGGTTATCCCCTCTACATCAATACCTCTTGAAGCAACATCTGTAGCTACTAAAATTCTAAAATCTCCTTTTTTAAAACTGTCCATAGTAAATGTTCTTTCCTTTTGAAGCATTCCTCCATGAATTTTATTAACAGAATAACCCTCCTTTTTAAGTTTTTCAAAAGCTAAATCTACATTTTGCTTAGTTCTACAAAAAATCACTGCTGTTTCTGGAATTTCTTTTTTTAAAAGCTTAACAAGATAATCTAGCTTTTCTTCTCCTTTAACTCTATAAAATACATGGTCTATTCTATCTGTAATAAGATTTTCCTTTTCTATTTCTATATTTACAGGTCTTTTCATATACTTTGAACATAAATTTCTTATCTCAATTGGAAGAGTAGCAGAAAATACACTAGTAATTCTTTTTTTAGGAATTCTTCTAAAAACCCCTTCAACTTGCCCAATAAACCCCATATTAAGCATTTCATCTGCTTCATCTATAACTAAATATTTAAGATTTTTTGTATTAAAAGTTCCTCTATCTATATGGTCTAAAACCCTTCCTGGAGTTCCTATAACAATATGAGTTTTTCCCTTAAGTTCTTTTTCCTGCTCCTTAAAAGGTGCTTTTCCATAAATACATACACCCTTTATTCTCTTAAACCTTCCTATGTTTTTAACATCCTCACCAATTTGCATGGCAAGCTCTCTTGTTGGAGTTAAAATAAGAACTTGAGGCTCATTTTCCTCCCACTTTATTCTTTCACATAAAGGAATAACAAAAGCTGCTGTCTTTCCAGTTCCAGTTTGAGCCTTTGCTATAATATCCTTATTTAAAAGCATTTCAGGAATAACCCTTTCCTGAACTTTAGTTGCATTTATATAATCTAAATCCTTAAGGGATTTTAAAATATCCTCACTTAAATTAAATTTATTAAACTTCATTATATATCTCCTAATAAATTATTTTCATTGGTATTTTAACATAACATTATAATAATGCAATATATGAAAAGTATTGATTACGTTTTCAAATAAAAAAAACGTCCTTCCAGACGCCCCTAACTTTCAAAAAATCATATGATTTTTAATACTAAAACTAATTCTATAACTTTTTTATCAATACTAGTAATCTTTAGGTTTCATAAAGTCTTTTTTAAAATTAAAACTATCTAACTCTAACTCCAGCTTCTTCATCTGAAACAGGTACTAAAATAGTTGATAAAAGACCATGCTTCTTTACTGCATAAAAATAAATATCATTTCCAACCTTACAATGAATATTTTTATTTTTTTTTATTTTATACTTATTTCCATTATAATCTTCACCAAAAAAATAATTTCCCCATTCTTTTTTTATCATACATCTATAAGTATTAATCATAAAAAACCTCCCTTATGTCAGTTAACATTTTTATTCAAAACTGTAGACCATACTCTTAGATATATTTTAACATTTTTTATTATTTTTTCAATAGATTTTTATAAAAAATTTAACAATACAGCTTTATTCATAATTATCCGAAAATTTCTATTAAATATGCAATTAAATTTTTATTATTTCTTTTCTAATTCCATAATAAATTTTTTTTCTAACATTAACAAATCCTTTTTTCTATTTTTTAAAATCTTAGCCGGAATTCCAACATATATCTTCCATTCAGTACATTCTTTATTAACTAATGAATGTGCACCAATTGCAACCCCTTCATTTAAAATTGCTCCTGGAAATAATGTGGAATTACTTCCAATAATACAATGTTTTTTTATAATAATACTTTTACTAATAACATTTTTATACTTCTCTGGTATCATTGGATTAGTCATAAATTCTCCTGAATAATCATCACTAGCAGCATAAACAACACACCTTGAAGATATGCCAGCAAAATCATATACTACTATACCAGCATCACCACCATATAATGCTGTATATGCTGCAATATGTATGTAATTTCCCAAATTAATTTTTCCACTTAATATACAAAAATCATCTATTCTTACATTATTTCCTATGGATATTTTACTTGCTCCATATATGCTTGCTTTTTTGCTTATTAAATTATTCTTTCCAATACTTTTAAAGCCTATCTTTTTTAATTCTTCTTCACTATAAAAACTATTCATAAAAATTCTCCTATTTAAATATTAATAATATCTTATTTTTTTAATGATAAAATTATCTCACATATTCTATCTACATCTTCCATTGATAAATCTGCATATAAAGGTAATGTTAATACTCTTTTAGCTATGTGTAAAGCTACCGGAGTTAAATTCACATCAAATTTACCATGAAAACAATCAAAAGTATTTGTTAATGGATAAAAATATTTTCTAGCAAAAATATTATTTTCTTTTAACTTTTCATAGACTTCATTTCTTGAAGAACCAAATACTTTTTCATTAAACACTACTGGAAAATATGAATAATTTGATTTAACATCTTTATTTTCTTTTACAAGCTTAATTCCATCAATTCCGCTTAAATTATTTACATATCTTTCTACAACTTTTTTTCTTTTATTTATTTCTTCTTCTAAATGCCTTAAATTACAAATTCCCATTACTGCTTGAAACTCGTTCATTTTTGCATTAGACCCCACTCCATCAACTATATCTTCTGATTGTATTCCAAAATTCTTTAATTTGTAAAGTTCCTTTCCTAATGATTCACTTGAAAAAGATACTGCTCCTCCCTCTATAGTATTAAATACTTTAGTAGCATGGAAACTGAACATAGATGCATCTCCAAACGTTCCTACTGATTTTCCTTTATATTTTTCTCCAAAAGCATGAGCTGCATCATATATTACTTTCAAATCATATTTCTTTGCAATTCTATCAATTTCTTCAATGTTACATATATTTCCATAAACATGTACTGGTACTATAGCAGATGTTTTATCTGTTATAAGACTTTCTAATTTTGTAGCATCTAATGTATAATCTTCAAAATTTATATCACAAAAAACTGGTGTTAATCCATTTCTAACAATTGCATGTGTTGTAGAAGCAAAAGTAAATGGAGTAGTAATAACTTCTCCAGATAAATTCATAGCTTGTAATGTAAGTTCTAATGCCATATGCCCATTAACAAATAATGAAATATTTTCCACTTCTAAATATTTTATTAATTCATCTTTTAATTTATCATGATATAAACCCATATTAGTCATCCAATGACTATCCCAAATTGGTTTTATTTCTTCTATATATTCATCTAATGTTGGCATTGATGAACGTGTCACTAATATTTTATTTTTATTATTCATATTAAATCATCCCACTACTCTTACTTTTTTCCTTTTATTTATATAATATTTTATATTATTAAGTATATATAAAAAACATTCAAATTTAAGAATCCATGCTCCTAATATATATATACATATTCCTAAAACTGTTTGTAATAAAATTACTAACAAATTAGATAAATCAAAAATCGAAATAAATGATATTATAATGCTCATAGCTATAGCTAAAATTAATGATGGTAATATGTCTTTAATTTGTTGAAAATAATCATATTCTAATAAATGTTTATTAGGATATGCATTAATAAATGTACATAATATTGAATTTATTACACAACCAATCATCATGGTATATACCCCAAAAGGAATTGTTATAACTATAATAACTATTCCTAATATTTTTTTAATAACTTCAAGTTTAAAAAATACATCACTTCTTCCCATTGCTTTAATTGCTTGCAAATTAGCTGTATGAATTGGCCACATTGCATACATTATACATGATAACTTCATAAAAGGCACACTATCAATCCATTTATCAGTTAATAAAATAATTGTTAATGGTTTAGAAATTGCAAATAATCCAAACATAATTGGGAAAACAATGAAACTACTTGTAACAATAGACCTTCTAACTAACATCTTCATACCTTTTTTATCATCTTGATAAGTTGATAAAGCTGGAAATAATACACCATCTATAGAACTGTTAATGTTTGTAACTAATAAATTAGGAATATTTTGCCCTCTATTATAATAAGCAAGCATTTCTTGATCATATTTTTTTCCAATTATTAAAGAATATAAATTATTATATATTGTATCAATTAGGCTTGATAATAATAATCTTGAACCAAATTTAAACATAGATTTCAGCCTAATTATTGAAAAATTAAATTGGGGTCTCCAACTTGTAATAAACCAAAGTATTATAGTAGTAACTATGCTACCAACTAAATTTGAAATAACTAAACTCCAAACCCCATAATTTTTATATGCCATAACAATTCCCACTAACCCTTGAATTATTATAGCTAGCAAACTAACTATAAATAACTTTTTAAATTGCATTTTCCTTTGTATTATTGCATTTTGAACAGCATTTAACCCTCCTATTATAAGAGTTATAGCTTGTACTCTCAATACACTACACAAAATTGGCTTTTTGTAGAAATTTGCTATTAGTGGTGATAACATATATAGTATAAAATATGCTATTATAGATATAATTAAATTAAAATAAAAAACTGAATCACAATCAACTTCATCTACTTCTTTTTTTTGAATTATTGCAGAACTAAATCCACTTTGTATAAATATATTTGCAATATTAAGAAATATAGTTATTAAGGCTATTACTCCATACTCTTCAGGTAATAATAATCTAGCCAATATAATTGATATAATAAATTGAACTCCTTGAACTCCTATTCTTTCTATGAATTTCCATATAAGTCCTGATACAACATTTTTTTTCATTCCATCTTTCATAATTAATTCACCTTAATGTTTTTTAATTACTCTTACAATGCAATCAAAAAATTTTTTAATAGAAAAAATTATCCAATGATATTCATTACTTGAATATACATATGATACTGCATTCTTATTTTTAAAATTTTTATCTTTTAAATATCTTTTTAATATTTGATAAGATCTCATTAAAATTTCTTCTTTATAAAAATCAATCATTCCAAGTTTTGTTTCACAATATTTATTTAAATTAAGCAAGCATTTATAATCTTGTAACAATCCATCTTTTTTTAACATTATAGAAGAAAAATTACTTCCACCCTCTTTTATTATAAATCTATAGCATGACATAAATTCATTAAAACAATAAATCTTTCCTTTAGATGATAATATAAGTTCTAATGTTCTATCTCCAATCAAATTACTTGCTTTATATATTATACTAAAATCTTCTTTGCTATTAACAAATATATTTCTAAAAAAATGTGTTCCAAATTGTCCAGAAAGTATCCACTTTTTACAAGTATTTATATCATATATTTCACCATCATAAAAAGAAAAATTTTCCTTACCTTCGATAACTTTATCATTTTCATCAACAAAATAACACTTATTTACAGATGCTATATATTCTTTATTTTTATCATCTTCTAAAAATTCCATTTGCTTTCTTAGCTTATCTTTTTTGCACCAATAATCATCTCCCTCTAAAATAGCAATATATTTCCCTTTACATTTAATTAATACTTCATATAAATTTTTAGTTGCCCCTATATTTTCTGTTCTAAGAATAGGTTTTATTATTTTAGGAAATTTCTTATAATATTCTTTTATTATATTTTGAGTATTATCTGTTGATGCATCATCAGCTATTATTATCTCAAGCTCTCCATTAAATTCTTGCTCTAATACACTATTTATTGCTTTTTTTAAAAACTTTTCATGATTATATGTTATCATTGCTACACTTATTTTCGGTGTAATCATATCTATTTTCTCCTATTTTTTTGTCAAATTCAAAATAAATTATACTATTTTCTTTTTATTTACACTAATATTTTTCTTGATTTATATAAAAAACTATTTTTAAATTACTATAACTTTGATTTATTATATTTTTTATATGCTTAAATAGATTTTTTACATTATAAACTAAATTTATTATGCTTATTAATTCTTTCTTAATATATTTTCCTTTTTTATTTTTTTAATAATTTTTTTATAAACTGTTTAATATAATGAATTTGAAAATATTGTGAAATTTTAAATGGTATATCGCCCTTTAAATATTTTTCAAAATATTTAAATCCATCTATATAAGCTTCTCTTATATAATCAGTATATGGAATCTCCCACTCTTCCATAAACCATTGATAATGATAAAAATCTCTATATTTTTTCATATATTTTTTAAAACATTTATTAAGATATACATTAGAACAATATTTTTCTTCTGGTGGTACATAATTATTGTCTTTTGTATATTTTTCTAATAATCCAGAATAAGAAAATATAAATGGTCCACATCCTATATGTACTGGATATATTGCTATATTTGCATCTATATAGGTTACATAAAGTTGCTTCATAATATTTATATTTGCCTGAATTTCATTATTTATTATATTTCTTTCAATTATTATTAACTTTTGATTGTCTTTTGCAAATAACATATTATGTGGTAAAGTCCCTGATATTGATGCACATATTTTTGCATTACGAATTAAATATATCAAATGTGATAATGTTAAATTCTCTGGTGCAATAACTTCATATCCATTTTTCATATAATAATTATCAAGCATATCTAAACCAAATTCAACTTTTTGTGCTTTTTTTAAATAACTTCTTGTAAAAAAAATTTTTTCTTTAGATTCCCATTCACTATTAATTTTTATATTATCAGCAATTCTATTAAAAATATTTTTATATTGGTCAGAGTAATAATCTAACCATTTATATCCAAGTTCAGGAACAATAACTTTTTTATATTGAGTTGCTTTATTAATTATTTCTATTTTATTCCATATTCCAAGCAGTTCAAAAAATTCTTTATAATTTCCCTTAATTTCTCTTGTCTCTTCAAAATCTATAAAAAATACATACTTATCAATGCTTTTATCCTCTTCAAGAAAATACCATAATCTTGAAACTGCCTCTATTAAAAAATGGCCCCAATGATTAACAAGGTATCCACAATAAACAACTGTTTCTTCTTTTCTCTCTTTAATCTCAAATTCGTATGAAAATTCAACACGATTTTTTATTGCTGATTTTTTAACATAATGTCCATTTTTATCTACTAATCCACCTCTTCCAAATAACAAGGAATCTCCCTCAAACTTTTTTAGTGGAAGAATTGTAGCATTTTCAAAAGTTTCTACATTCAAAGAATCTTTTTTATTAAACTCCTTACTGTGCCATTCTTTTAAATTAGCAGCTTTTTTCTTTCTTAGATAGCTATAATTAATTTTTTTATTACACACATCATCACCTTCTCATACATAATTTTTCCTCAAATTATTGTTTATTTTAATGAGTATTGTTGCATATTTGTAAAGCAAAGATATCAATTTAAAAATTTATTTTAGCTATAAATTTTAAACATATAGAATTTAAAATAAATATTCCTATAGTTCACTGCTTTATAAATTTATCAAAAAATATTAAAATAAATAAATTTAATATGAAACTTTTATTATATTATGTTTAACACTTTATGTTTTTTCTATGTTTATTTCTAGAATAATCTTCAAATATTATATACAATTTCGTATTAATTAAAAATGATTTATATACTATATTAAGTTTAAGGGACCAATTTAATTTTTCTTTATTATCTTTATAAAAATCTATTGCCTTTTTCTTTAAGCTAGTTAAATATTCTTTTTTATCTTTACATTGTTTTGTTAAAATATAATATCTATTTAAAATTAAAACATAATATGCTTTTGCTGTTAAATTATAAACTTCTTCATCTTCTATATTATTTTTTATGAAATTCAATCTTTCTTCAAAAGCTTGTAAAGCATCTAAACATTTTTCATCAACTTTAGAATGCATTATACTATTTGCTCTTTGTCTATAATAATACAATTTTTCGTTTATATAAGAAATTCTCTTAGCTTTATACAAAAGTTTATATGTTACAAACTCATCTTCATGTATTTTTCCAACCGGAAATACTATATCTTTAAAAAGTTTCCTTTTATAAAGCTTACAACATGAAATGGATTTTATAACACCTCCTGTTCTTTCATATAAATCCTTTAAAGCA
Organism: uncultured Eubacteriales bacterium; assembly: GCA_900317445.1. GTDB lineage: Bacteria > Bacillota > Clostridia > Clostridiales > Clostridiaceae > Clostridium. The sequence goes on from ONGV01000012.1 coordinate 11,736, forward strand.
TCAATACTAGAAAAATTTTTTTCATATATTTTTTCTTTTTCAATGTGTTCATTTTCATCATAGGCTAACGAATAATCACATACTGCTATATCTGAATTATATTTTTTTATTAAATTTAAAAGTTTTGAAATTATATCTTTATTTACCCAATCATCACTATCAATAAATATTATATAATCTCCTTTTGATATATCTATTCCTAAATTTCTAGTAGCACTTAATCCTTCATTTTCTTTATGAATTACTTTTATCCTATTGTCTTCTAAAGCATATTCATCACATATTTCTCTACTATTATCATTTGACCCATCATCTATTAATATTATTTCTAAATTTTTATAACTTTGATTTATTAAACTATTTATGCACTTATCTAAATATTTTTCAACATTGTAAACAGGTACTATAATACTTATTAAATTTTTCATTAATATCTCCCTACACCTCATTAAAAATATAGCTTTTACATTTATTTTTTGCTTAAAACATCTTTATATAAATTAAAAATTTTATCTGAATTTGTTTTTGATGAGTATAAAATTATAGATTCATTATAAGCATAATCTATAATTTTATCTATTTTATTTCTATTATTTAAAATATATTCTATTTTATTCGCTAAATCTATATAATCTCCTGTCTTATAAAGAAATCCATTTACACCGTCTTTAATTATTTCTTTAGTTGCACTATTGTTCGCTGCAATTACTATATTTTTAGCTAACATTGCTTCTACTGTTGCTCTTCCAAACCCTTCACTGCGTGAACAATTTATTTCAATATAAGATTCTTCTCTAACTTTTTTTAAGTCACTTATAAATCCTAAAAATTTCACTCTATTTTTTAATCCATATTGTTCTATCTTTTTTTCCAATCTATTTTTATATTTTTCATCCCAATTACCTGCAAAAATCAAATTAATAATTTCATTATACTTTTTATTAATTATGTTTAATGCTTCTATTACATCTTCTTGCCCCTTACTTTCAGTTATTAAACCACATACTAATATATTTATTTCTTTTTGATTGTTTTTCTTATTTTTATTTGAATATTGTGATACATCTATTCCATCATAAATTAAATTCATCTTTTCTTTTGAAAAATACTTTTCATATTCATTGTATAAATATTTTGAAATTAAAATAATCTTTGTGGAATGTTTATTAATATAATTAAACTCTTTTTTTATAGTTCTAGTATATCTTTGATTTCCTATTTCAAAATATTCTCTTATATGAAATACATGAGGTACTTTTGTAATAGAATTAACTATTGCACCTATTGATATTATACTACAATTAGTGTGAATAATTTCTATATTATATTTTTTAACTAAATAACTTAATTTTATAGCCTTTATAAAATTATCAAAAATTTTTATGTAACTTCTTATATAAGCTAATGTTGTTTTTTCAAAAACAACATTATTATGATGCTTTAAATATATAATATTTATATTTTCTTTTTTAAATGCATCATATGCTTCCCCTGATTTTCTTAATACAACAACATATATATTATTTTTTTTATTTTTTTTTAAATTTTGAATTAATTCTATTAAAGCCTTTGTAGAACCACCTATATTTTCTTCATGTGTAATATACATTATATTCATTTGTAATATCTCCTAATTAAATATAAATAAAAAATATATTATATAATAAAAATTTGCTATAATATATATAATAAAGTCAACAATAACTAAAAAAGGAATGATTTTTTTGATATTTACTTTTGTTATACTTACTTATAAAAATTTTTCTGATACAGTAGAATGTATAGATTCAATACTATCTAATATCACTTATAAAAATAATATTGTAGTTGTTGATAATCACTCTAATGATTCTACTTTTTCTAAAATTAGAGATAAATATAAAAATTATAAACAGATATATTATTTAGAAACAAATAATAATTTAGGTTTTGCTAAAGGAAACAATGTTGGTTTTCTATTTGCAAAAAATAATCTTCATTCTGATTTTATATGTTTATTAAATAATGATACTTTAATTTACCAAAAAAATTTTATTGATATATGTATAAATGATTATAAGCAGCATAATTACTTTGTTCTTGGTCCGAGCATAACCTGTACAGTTGATAATTCTGAGCAAAATCCTCATGGGTTAGCTATACCTACAAAGACTAGTATAATTAAACTTATATTAAAAAATAGTTTTCTTCTTTTATTAACATATATTCCTTCTCTTTATGAAAAGCTAAAATCTAATGAAAATAG
>ONGV01000023.1 GCA_900317445.1 uncultured Eubacteriales bacterium
AATTACTTTTTTAGCTACTTCATATTTAACTTCTTTTTCTTCTACTTTTGAATTTTTTACAAGATATAAATATTTTTTTATATAATAATGACTTTTATTACCTCTAACTTTAGCCACTTCTATATACTTTTTTTCTTTTAATCCTTTAATAATCTTTGATATTTTACTTCTTCTTTTAGTAGAACACTCTTTCAAAAGAATTTCATAAGTTGAATAAGAATATCCTTTATCTACATTATAATACTTAATTAAAATTGTTAAAAGATGCTTTTCTTCTAATGTTAATACCATATCTTTATGAATTTCATTTAATGACTTTAAGAAATCTTTTATCATAGTGTCTCCCCACCTTTACTAGTTGTATATCATGATATCACGTTACGTAACTTGTGTTTTATATTATACACAAGGTTGTGTAACTTGTAAATAGGTTATTTAAAAAAAGTTGTGTAACTTTGTTGAATATGATAAAATTAATTATAAATAACGTTTCCGTCAAAACCTTTAGGAGGTGTTTTTTGTGGGCTTAGTTCATAGAAAAAGAATTAATTCAACACTTAGTTCTGATAATTTTGATTTTATATCTGATTTATCTAAAAAAACAAAATTAAATCAAAGTAAATTTTATGATTTAGCAATTGCTATGTTAAGAAAAGAATTAAAAGAAAAAACAATTTTTGAGTTGTTTGAAGAATTTGATGAGAAAGAGTAGGTTAATAAAAATAACTTACTCTTTTTTATCTAGCAAACAAAAAACTTTGTCGTTTTCTATTAGCTAATAATAACTAAAAGTAAATAACTTATATAAAATAATATATATTTAATTTCAAAAATGGAACTTCTTAAAGTTCTATAAATAGAACTAACTCCTAATAATATTTTTATTAAAAATAATAACATAAATTAATTTAGTGTATCAAACTTACCCCTTTCATAATCTCTCTTTTATACTTATAATAAGTATTTTTAGCTAATCCTAAATTTTTTTCTTAAGTCTAAATATAAAAATAAGATACCTCCTAATCAATTATTTTAACCGATTATTCGATATCTTATTAATCCTTAATATATCTGTTGCTTATACTTTGTCAAACCACATAAACACTACTAGCTAACTTTGTTTTTAAGTCTTAATTTATCTGCAATGATTGCTATAAATTCTGAGTTTGTTGGTTTTCCTTTTTCTGTGTTTATAGTATATCCAAATAGTTTGTTTATTGCTTCAACTTGTCCTCTGCCCCATGCAACTTCTATTGCATGTCTTATTGCTCTTTCTACTCTTGAAGCTGTTGTGTTGTATTTTTTAGCTATTGAAGGATATAACTCCTTTGTTACTGCTGATAAAAGCTCCATATCATTAACAACCATAGTTATTGCTTCTCTTAAGTACATATATCCTTTAATGTGAGCTGGAACTCCTATTTCATGTATAATGTTTGTTATTTCTGTTTCTAAATCCTGTGGCTCACTCTTTTCTGGTGCTACTTGTTGAGATATTGTTTCTCTTGAAACCATTGTATTTTGTTGAGCAAGTCTATTTACTGATTGTTCAGAGCTTTCAGTGCTATTGAACATATCTCTTATTCTCTTTATGAATACATCCATATCAAATGGTTTTACAACATAATAGTCTGCTCCTAATTTTATAGCTTTTTGAGTAATCTTATCTTGTCCTACTGCTGAAAGAATAATTACTCTTGGCATTTTATTTAAATTCATATTATTTAACTTTTCAAGAACTCCAAGACCATCTAAATGTGGCATTATTATATCTAGTATTACTAAATCTGGTTCTTTTTCTTGAATAAGATCTAAAGCTTCTATTCCGTCTTTTGCAATTCCTGTTACAACTATATCTCTTTGGTTTAATAAGTAGTCATTTAAAATGCTACAAAACTCTTTGTTATCATCTGCAATTAGTACAGATATTTTTGAATTTTCCATATACCTATCCCCTTTTCCTCTTATTTTCCACATATAAAGTATATTCTAGTGGTGCTATTGTAATTGTTTGCTTATATTATACACTATTTCCAAAAAAAATTCGACAAAATTTAAATAAATTTCTTAATATTATTTGAAATTCAAAATAGAGTATAATATAGTCAATTTCTTTAGAAATATGAAGTTAATTTCCTTCTTTTATTTCTTGTTCCATTTATTGTAAATTATACTATAATTTTTTATATTCGTAAAGAGTTTTTTAGAAAAAAATATATCTTTAATATTTAAAATATTATTTTTATACAAAATCTAATTAATAATTTATATAATCTTTATATTTCTATGTAATAGCAAAAGTTTTAATTATTATTTTACTTTTTCTATAAACAAGTTCTAAGTCAACACAAAACAATAATTAAAACCTTAACTTATTTCTTTTATTCTAATATTCCAGCATCTTTTAACATCCAATCTATATAAACTCCATATCCTACATCTGGTTTATTTATAAGAACATGAGTAACAGCTCCTACTATTTTATTATTTTGTATTATAGGACTTCCACTCATTCCTTGTACTATTCCACCAGTTTTTTCAAGTAATTCTTGGTCTGTAACTTTTATTATCATGCTTTTTGGTGTTGGCTCTTCTTGTTCAAAAAGTTTTACTATTTCAATTTCATATTCTTTAGGCCCATTTTCATCTATTGTAGTTATTATACTTGCTTTACCTAATTGAATTTCATCTCTAAAGCCAACTTTCATTGGAGAATTTTTATTATATTCATTTAAATTTTCTTTATTACATCCAAATATTCCACACTTAGTATTTTTTTCTATTGTTCCTATTGGATGATTTTCATCAATAAAAATTCCTCTAAGTTCACCTGGATTTCCTTTTTCACCTTTTTTTACACTAAGGATTGAAGATTCTAAAATATCTCCCTCTTCTATTGAAAAAAGCTTATTTGTGTCTCCATCTGTTACAGGATGACCTAATGCACCAAACTTTTTACTTTCTTCTTGGAAAAATGTAAGAGTTCCTACGCCTGCTGTTGAATCTCTTATCCATATTCCTAATTTATATTCACCATTTTCTTCTTTTTTAGGAGCAACTTCTCTAGTTAATATTTTATTATCTCTTGTTATTTCTAAAGTTATTTTTTCACTTTTACATTCTTTTACACTTGAAATAAATTCTGTGCAGCTTTTTACAGTTTTATTATTAACTTTTGTTATTAAATCCCCTATTTCTATCCCATTTTCCTTTGCAGGACTTTCTTTTTCTTCTCCATTAGATTTAATTTTAGAATATCCTACAACTAAAACTCCATTACTTGAAAGCCTGACTCCTACACTATCACCTCCAGGAGTTACATATATATCACTATTTTTTGTTTTGTTAAGGGAAATTGTATTAAAATTTTCACTTAATAAGCCTAACTTTTCTTTTTTATAAAGAAAAGTTTTACTAGCCATACATTCTTTAGACATAATAGAATTTGAAAAGTCTTTACCTACAGAAATATTTTCTACATCCTTTGAAGTACAGGTTTTATCTAAAAAAATACCTAGTATTAAAGTAAGAATCAAGATTGGAGCAATAAATACAGTAATTTTTTTTATTATATTTTTTCTCATTTTATCTCCTCCTTTGCTTCTAACTTTAAATTTCCCACTAAATTATTTTTATATGCTATTGTTTCTCTGCTATAAAAGACAAAAATTAAAAAAATAAAATCACATATGGTATGTGATTTTATTTTTTCCTTTTATGCAATTACTTATGTATTTTTATAAGATTTTATTTCACTTTTTTTCTTTTCTGAAAGTTTTAGCATTTCTTTAACATTTTCATAAGTTGCTTTTGTTACTTCATTTCCTCCAAGCATAGTTGCTACTTGGTGAATTTTTTCATCTTTACTTAAAATTTTTATATTTGTAAATGTTTTGTTATCTTTTATACTTTTTGAAACAAAATAATGATAATCTGATAAAATTGCTATTTGTGGAAGGTGAGTAATACATAAAACTTGATGGTTTAATGACACTTGATACATTTTTTCACCTATTCTTTGAGCAACTGCTCCACTTACACCAGTATCTATTTCATCAAAGATTAATGTAGATATTCCATCTTTATCTGCAAAAACACATTTAAATGCAAGCATTATTCTTGAAAGTTCACCACCAGATAACACTTTTTCAAGTGGCTTTACAGGTTCTCCAGTATTTGTTGATATTAAAAAACAAACTTCATCAAAACCTCTTTCATTATAGTTTTCACATAACTTAACCTGTATTTCCATAGTAGATTTTTCAAGTCCTACATAGGATAATTCCTTTAATAAACTTTCTTTTAATTTTTCACTAAATTCTTTTCTTATTTCATGAAGAGTATTTCCAATAGCTTTCATTTCTTTTAATACTTTATTTTCTTCTTCTTCTAATTCTTTAAGTATTTCATTTGCATTAACAAGTTCATTGTAATTTTCTTTAAGTTTATTTAAGTACTCGATAACCTCTTCTATGGTGTTTCCATATTTCTTTTTATATCCATTTATCTCATAAATTCTTCCATTTATTTTTTCAAGTTTATTTTCATCATAAACTGTATCCTCTGCAATATCTCTAAGCTCTCTTGAAGCCTCTTCTATGTTATAATAAGCTTCTTCTATAACAGCTTTTTTCTCTCCAATTACTTGAGAATTTTTTTCTACAGAAGAAAGTTCAGAAATAACTTTAGATAAAGATTCTAAAACTGAATTTCCATCTTCTCTATAATTAAGAAGTTCACAGCTTACCTTTAAAGAATTATTTATTTTTTCTGCATTAGAAAGATAATTAAACTCTTCTTTAAGTTCTTCTTCCTCTCCTACTCTTAAATTTCCTTTTGTTATATCATCAATTTGAAATTTTGTATAATCAATAAGCTTTTCTCTATCTTCATTACCATTTATTTTTAAAATTTTACCTTTTATTTCACTAAGTCTTTCTTTTAAATCACTAAATTTTTTTAAAGGCTCTTTAATTTTATCTCCTATAAAGTTATCAAGATATATAATATGGCTTCCTCTATCTAAAAGGGTTTGATTTTGATGCTGTCCATGTATATCTAAAATCTTTTCTCTTATTTTTTTTAATTGAGATATAATAAGGCTTCTTCCATTAACTTTAATAATACTTTTACCACTTATTGTGTACTCTCTGCTTATTATTATAATATCCTCATATTCAATATCTAATTCATCTAATTCTCTTTTAACAAGTTCATTATCTATTGAAAATACTGCTTCAACAAAGGTTTTTTCCTCTCCTGTTCTTATTAAGGACTTTGAAAACTTTCCTCCTAGAACATAATCAATTGCATCTATAAGAATAGATTTACCTGCACCTGTTTCACCAGATAAGATATTAAAACCCTCTGCAAATTCTACTTTTATCTCTTCAATTAAAGCAAAATTTCTAATATTTAATTGAATTAACATTTTTTCACCTCAAATTTCTAGGAAATAAACTTCTTTATTATATTAACTAATTCTTCTGCAGAATCATTACTTCGCATTAATATAAAAATTGTATTTTCCCCAGCAATAGTTCCTACAATATCAGAAAAACCTGACCCATCAATAGCTTCAGCAACTGGTGCTGCACCTGCTGATACTGTTTTTACAACTACAAATTTATCTATTCTTTCTACAGATAAAGTAAGATTTGAAAGAATTGTTGTAAGTTTATCTGATATATTTAAAGATTTTATATTAGGAGCTTTATATATATACTTTCCATCTTCTCCTTGCATCTTTACAAGCTTTAAGTTTTTAATATCTCTTGATACTGTTGCTTGAGTAACATCAAATCCATTTTCCTTTAAGGCTTCTGCAAGCTCCTCTTGAGTTTCAATATTTTTTTCTTCAATTATTTCTAAAATTTTAATATGTCTTTTTGATTTCAATATAAATCACCATCTTTATTCTCTAGAATTATTAAGGATTTTTGTTCTTAATACCTTAAAGTAATCATAATCATCAAATAAAAGTACTTGAACATGTTTTTCTGCTCTAGATACTTTTATATGTTCTCTTTGATTAATTTTTGTGGCTTTTTGCCCATCTATAGTTAAGTATATTTCTTCTTCCCCATTTTCAGGAATTATCTCAACTGTGCTATCTCCACTTATTATCATAGGTTGCATACTTTTTGTATGAGGACATATAGGAGTTAAAGCTATTAAATCTAAATTAGGATATAAAAATGGTCCTCCTGCTGAAAAGGAATAAGCCGTAGAGCCTGTAGGTGTTGAAATTATAAGCCCATCACCTTTAAAGGTTGAATAAGCCTTTCCATCTATAAATATTTCAAACTTAACCATTCTAGATAATGTTCCTCTTGCAACTACTACATCATTTAATGCTATAACAGGCTCTTTGTTTTGTAATGTACAATTTAAAAGCATTCTTTTCTCTAGTGAATATTCCTCATTTTTAAGCTTATTTAAAGCATTATCAATTTCTGAAATATCTATACTAGATAAAAAACCTAAATTTCCAATATTTATACCAAAAATAGGAACTTCATAAGCTTTTTTACTAATTTCTCTTGCTACATTTAAAAGAGTGCCATCTCCACCTAATACTACAATTAAGTCTAATGGTTTATGTAAAATTAAATTCTTAGTTTCATATGAATTAAAAATTATTATTTCTTCTAAATCAAACTTTTTATTAAATTTATCTTTTACCATTTGTACTATTTTATTTTCATTGTCCTTAGAAGGATTTATAGCTATACCTATCCTCTTCATATCGTCTCCCCCACTTAAAGTCTAAATTTCTGTATGAGAAGCTTCTACTGTTTTATCTATATCTTCCATACTAAATGTACTTTCTTTATTTAAATCTTTTGTAAAATATACTAAATACTCAATATTTCCTTCTGGCCCTTTAATTGGGGAATAACTTATTCCTAAAACATTAAGATTTTTACTTAAAAGAAATTCAACAATATTTTTTACAACATCTTTATGAACATTTATATCACGTACAACACCTTTTTTGCCCACATTTTCTCTTCCTGCTTCAAATTGTGGCTTTATAAGGGCTACCACCTCTCCTGTTGGCTTTAAAAGGTTTATTACAGCTGGCATAATAGTTCTTAAAGATATAAATGAAACATCTATTGATGCAAAGTCTAAAAGTTCTCCTATATCTTCTGGTGTTACATATCTTATATTAGTTCTTTCCATACAAACAACTCTTTCATCACATCTAAGCTTCCATGCAAATTGTCCATATCCTACATCAACTGAAAATACTTTTTTTGCTCCATTTTGAAGCATACAATCTGTAAAGCCACCTGTAGATGCTCCAATATCCATACATACTTTATCCTCTAAATTTATTGGATATACTTTCATTGCCTTTTCAAGTTTAAGGCCTCCACGGCTTACATATTTAAGCTTTTCTCCTCTATATTCAATTAAAGCATCAGCTAATACCTTTTCTCCTGCTTTATCAACTCTTTGACCATTTACAAAAACTTCACCTGCCATTATACAGGTTTTAGCTCTTTCTCTTGAAGTTATTATTCCTTTGTTTACTAGTAATACATCTAGTCTTTCTTTTTTCTCTGCCATAAATTACTCCTTTTCATCAGATAAACTTAAAGCTGTTTTTACAATTCCATCACTATCTAAAAAGTTTTCTTTATAAATAATATCAACAGAAGCCTGCTCAATAAATTTATCTTCATAGGCTAATATTTTCATAATTCCTTTATAATTATAATTATTTAATGAATTTAAAATGCTGCTTCCTAAACCACCTTGTTTCATATTATCTTCAACAGTTATAATATTAAAATTATTTTCTGCAAGATATTTTATTTGTTTTTCATCAACAGGTTTAATAAATGTAGCATTTATTATAGTTGGATTTATGTTTTTTTCTTTTAATTTATTTAAAGCTTCCATAGCAAACTCTACTGTTTTTCCACATGCTATTATAGCTAATTTTTCCCCTTTATTTAAAACTTCCCATTTTCCATAGGTAATTTCCTTTAAAACAGGAAGATTTTTTAATTTATCTCCACCCTTTGGGTAACGTATTGCAACTGGTGTTTTTTTATTTAAAGCCCATCTTAATAAAGGTTCAACTTCCTTTAAAGACTTTGGAGCAACAATTGTCATATTAGGCATGGTAGATAAATATGAAATATCTAATATTCCTTGGTGAGTTTCTCCATCTTCACCTACAACTCCTGCTCTATCTATAGCAAAAACTACAGGTAGATTTTGTATACATACATCATGAATAATTTCATCATAAGCTCTTTGAAGGAATGTAGAATATACAGCAAATACTGGTTTTAAACCACTTGAAGCCATTCCTGCTGAAAGGGTTACTGCATGTTCTTCTGCTATTCCTACATCAAAAAATCTTTCAGGAAAGTTTTTTGAAAACTCTCTAAGTCCTGTTCCATCTGGCATAGCTGCAGTTATTGCAACTACATCTTTATCTTCCTTTGCAATTTTATTTAAAGCCTTTCCAAAGGCATTTGAATAAGTTTCACAACAAGTTTTGCAAACTTCTCCATTTTCTAAATTAAAAGGGGAAATTCCATGAAACTTTGAAGGACTTTTTTCTGCAAATTCATAACCTTTACCTTTTTTAGTAATGGTATGAACAATTACTGGTCCATCAATATTTTTAGCCATACTAAAAACTTCATTCATTAATTTTATATTATGACCATCAATAGGTCCTATATATTTAATTCCCATATCTTCAAATAACATAGAATCAACAAAAAGACTTTTTAATCCATTTTTTAATTTTGACATATTGTTTAAAACAACCTTGCCACCTTTAGATTTGCTTAATTCTGTGTTTATATTTGATTTTATTTTATTATATTTAGGTTTCATTCTAAGTTTATTTAAATAATTAGATATTCCACCTACATTTTTTGCAATAGACATTTGATTATCATTTAATACTATAATCATTTTTGTCTTTTTAAATCCTATATCATTTAATGCTTCAAAGGCTAAACCTCCAGTTAAAGCTCCATCTCCTATTACAGCTATTATATTATGCTTTTCTTTTTTAATATCTCTAGCCCTTGCCATTCCAAGTGCTGCTGAAATAGAGGTACTACTATGGCCTGTTTGAAAGCAGTCATATATACTTTCATTTTTTTTAGGAAACCCACTTAACCCATCTTTTTTTCTTAGATTTTTAAAACCATCTTTTCTTCCAGTAAGAATTTTATGTATGTAGCTTTGATGACCTACATCCCATATAAGTTTATCCCTTCCAATATTAAAAGTTTTGAAAAGACTTAAGGTGAGTTCTACAACACCCAAATTAGATGATAAATGTCCTCCTGTTTTTGACACACTTTCTATAAGAAATTCACGTATTTCTTCTCCAAGCTTCAAAAGTTCATTATCATTTAGCTTTTTTATATCTTCTGGGAAATTCATACTATCTAGATAATTACTCATATAATCATTTCCTCTTTTTAGTATTCTCTTTCTAATAAACTTAAAGTTAATTCTTTTAAATAAGAAGTATCTTTAGTAATTGAATTTAGTAAAGATATGCTTTCATAACTTAGGTCTTTACATAGTTTTTCACACTTTTCTAAGCCATACATTGTTATGAAATTACATTTATTTAGTTCTTCATCTGCATGAGCTTTTTTTCCTAATTTTTCTGTTGAGCCAGTTACATCTAAAATATCATCCTTTATTTGAAATGCTAATCCTAGTTTTCTTCCAAATAAATCTAACTTTTCTATATCTTCCTTTGGTGCTTCTCCAAGAATTGCACCAGAAACAATAGCTGCTCTTATAAGTTCTCCTGTTTTTTTAGCATGCATATACTTTAGTTCATCTTCAGAGATTTCA
>ONGV01000341.1 GCA_900317445.1 uncultured Eubacteriales bacterium
ATGGAAAAATAATATTGCTGAAATTTTTACAAAAGATAGCGTTTCATGGTTAGTAGCAGTATCATCAATAACATCTATAGTAACAATGTCTGTGGCACAGAGTATTTCTGAATTATTAGATTTAAGCATTGCAGCACCTGTTGTAGGAATGTTTGGAATAGGTATTGCAACTTATTTAGTAGGACTAGCTGCCTCAGAGGGAGTATCTTCTATAAGAAAGTTAAGAGAAAAATATAACCTATCAGAATTAAATGAAGAAAGAGCAGTTTTAACAATAAAAGCTTAATTTATATCTTAATATTAAAAAAAAGCTATGTACAATAAAATTTTTTTAGTTTATTGTATATAGCTTTTTATGTTATTAAGAAATTATATACAAATTACCTAATGTAACAAATGCAAATTCACCAGTTATAGCTTTTTATGTTATTAAGAAAGTATATATTCTAAAAATTTTAGATAACTTATTAAGTTAAAATAATAAAGCTTAATAAAAAAATAAGTTTAAGAATGCTCTTTTCTATGAAAAATTTCACTTTCTTTCATTTTAACATATATGTTATTAGATTATATATTAAATAATTATTGTATTAAATAAAAAAAATATCCATTTAAACCTTTACGTTTGTGTACATATTTAAAATTTTATGGTATAATACTAAAAAAAGTAAATCTATAAGTGTACAAGGAGGGTAAAAATGTATAGAATAAATGTAAGGGGAAATGCTGGACGTAAATGTGCTTTTTGTAAGTATTGGAACGACCCAGAAAATTTAGCTATAAGTCCAAGAGAACCAGAAATGGGACTTTGGGAATGTGATAGAAATATGAAAAGTGAGTGTGAAAAAAGAAACACCATAAAAATGGCAACAGACTTTTGTTTAAAATTTGAAACAAAACTATAAAAAATATAGTTAAAGATATGAAATTAAGATAATTAAAAATATGAATTTAAGATAATTAAAATTTTTCTGTAAATGAATACAAAAATTTAAGTGTCGCACTAAAAGTAGTGCGACATTTTTTAATTTAAAATAGGATTTGAAAAAATAAAAAAATAATACTTAAATTTTTATTTTGGAATTAAAAATATTAATTGTTTTAAAATTTCTTCTTGTAAATATGCTCCATATTTTTTTATGCTTTTATTAATTTCTTCCTTTTCTTTTTCACTTGGCTTAGTTTGGTTTGTATTAAAATTATAAATCCAAGAAGTAAGACCTTCATAAGCTATTTCCTTTAATTTTTTATCTTTATAAGAAATAAATTCTATTATATATTTTATTGAAATCCACTTATTTAAATTTATTAATATATAGGCTGAGTTAATTTTAACATGCTCTATAGTTGAGGATTTTAAAATCTTATAAACCTTTTCTTCATTAAATTCACCTTTATGTTCAATAAGTATTCCCTTTGCTATTTTAGAGTAGCCTGCCTTTTCATCTTGTAGATACTTTAAAATAATATTTATAGAATTATTAAAATCAAGTAAAGCTAAAGTTTTTAATATTTTCTTTTCAATTTTTGTTTTGTAGCCAGTAGAATATTGTTTTAATATTTCAAATTCCTTTTTCCCTGCTACTTCACAAAGACCATATAAAGCTCCATCTGTATAATTATTTTTAACTTTATCAATATAAAAGGCTATAAAATCATTAAATCCAAACTTTTTCATATAATATCTTCCATCTTCTCTTATAGAAATATTACTATCAATAGCAAATTCCATTAAATCAGAAGGTTTATTATAATAATTTATTCTTAATAACTCATTTAACATTAGTTTTCTTATTTTAGAGGATTTATCCTTTATAAAAAAATCTTTTAAATAAATAATATCTTTCTCTTCTAAATTAGTAATTAAATTTTGAAATCCTTTAGCCCTTATTGGAAGTATTTTTTCTCCTAAAATATATTTAACTTTATTTTCTAAAGTAATATTTTTAAAACTTATTAACTTTAAAAGGGCATATTCTCTTAAAAATTCATCTTTTTTAGTTAAATATTTTTCTAATAAATTAGTTAAATCATTTTCTTTATAAATAGATTCTATTTTTTCAATAATACTTTCATAATGAAATCTTATTAAATATTTTTGCTTTTCTATTATAAACATATTTTCTATTATAATTTTAATATTTTGTAAAGTTAATATATTTAATAAATATTTAGTTCCTTTATATCCTATTTCATTTACATAATCTGCACATCTTAAAAGAATAAAGGGAAATATCATTTCTATATTATAATTAAGAAGATAATTAAAATATCTTTCTCTTACATATCCATTAGGATGAAATGTACACATACCTAAAAGCATTACTTGTTTTTCTTCATCTAATGAATAAAGCAATTTTTTATCTAAAATAAAATCATAACTATAACTAAGTTTTCTGTTTATAGAATTTTTAATTTCTACACTTAAATATATAAACTCTTTTTTAGTTAAAGTTTTAAATAAATAAAAAATTTCATTAACCTTTACTTTATTAAAATCAGAACTTATAAACAATTCACAAAATAAATCAGAAATTTTTTTAACCTTTTCCATATTATTCACATCCTTATTTTTTTATTTCTTTTACTAAGCTTTCTTATTAACTTAGCAAGTTAATAACAATTTTCAAAATATATAATTTCCTATAAAATAAAAAAGACCTTTATAAAAATATAACATAAAAAATAAATATATTTTTTTAAGTGCAAAGTTTTTGTCTTTTTTAAAACACTTTAGCTTTTTTCCTTGTTTTTTAAAAAAGAAATATTTGAAGTATTTGTATAAAATAAGTAGACTAAAACAAATAAAATATGCTATACTAAAGACAGCAAGAAAAAAACAAACTTGCGCAACCTAAAAAACCTGTAAAAAGGGGGGGAGGTTGCGCAAAAAAAGAAAAACCTAAAGAAATGGCTTAAACACTAGCTTTTAAGGAAATTTTAAAAAATGCGCAACCTAAAAACATACCCTATTTTTTTAATAAAAATTAAAAACAAAAAAGGGGTTGCGCAAAATAGCAAAATTAGACCGCATGAACACTAGATTTTAAGAGGGTGCTGTGGAAATTACATTAGACCTGTTTAAGGGATTGTCACTGACCTGTGCTGATAGCTGTTAATTCAGCCTTGATTTGTGGAAATTACATTAGACCTGTTTAAGGGATTGTCACAAAAGTAAATACAGTAATTACAAATTCGTAATTAAATGGTGGAAATTACATTAGACCTGTTTAAGGGATTGTCACAAATATGAAGCGATTTTAAATAAATAATCAATTGTTTCAGTGGAAATTACATTAGACCTGTTTAAGGGATTGTCACATTAGTATTTATATCTAAGTCAGAGCAAATTTGTTCTTTTGTGGAAATTACATTAGACCTGTTTAAGGGATTGTC
>ONGV01000047.1 GCA_900317445.1 uncultured Eubacteriales bacterium
AAGAGATGCTAAAATCTATAAAATAGCATAAACAAGTTTTATAGATATGTACCGATGGCTAGTCGGGAATTTACGACTGTGGAGTATTATACCAGATGTAAGTAGCTTTGAATTTATTCATTAGCAAAAACAGATACATTGAAACAGTAAAGTTCTTAAAATGTTTATATTTGATTACATTTTAAGTAGCAGTTTAGTATGAGTGAAGTTTTAGATTTAAAAAACTTATTTAGTGATATATATTCAAAAGATGAAGTTAAAATAAATGCACTTATGAAGGAACATATAAATTTTGAAGTAGGTGGACCTGCAGATATATTATTAATACCAAGTAAAGTAGAACAAATTATAGAAAGTGTAAAAATATGTAAAGAAAACAATATTCCATACTTTGTTATGGGAAATGGTTCTAACCTTTTAGTAAAGGATGGAGGAATAAGAGGAGTTGTTATTAAGCTAACAGGTCTTACTAACTTAGAAGTTAATGAGACCGAAATAAAAGCAGATTGTGGAGTTATTCTTAAAGAACTTTCAGATAAAGCATTAGAAAATTCATTAACAGGACTTGAATTTGCCTGTGGAATTCCAGGTTCTGTAGGTGGAGCGGTATTTATGAATGCAGGAGCTTATAATGGAGAAATTAAAAATGTAATAAAAGAAGCTCAGGTAATTACTAGTTCTGGAGAAATAGTTACATTATCTAAGGATGAATTAGAACTTGGATATAGAACATCAAAGGTTATGAGAGATAATTCAATTGTTATAAATGCTACCTTTAAGTTAGAAAAAGGAAACAAAGAAGAAATTAAAGAAACAATAGATGAGTTAACTCAAAAAAGAGAAGAAAAACAACCTTTAGAGTATCCTTCAGCTGGAAGTACATTTAAAAGACCAGAGGGATATTTTGCAGGAAAGCTAATTCAAGATTCAGGTCTTAAAGGGTATTCAATAGGAGGAGCAGCTGTTTCTTCAAAACATTCAGGTTTTGTAATAAATAAAGATAATGCTACAGCTAAAGATATTTTAGATTTAATAGCATATATTCAAGCAGAAGTAAAAAAACAGTTTGGAGTTGAACTTCATACTGAAGTGAGAATAATTGGAGAGGATTTATAAAATCTTTATAAATTAAAGAATTTGTTGGTTATAACTTTAAAATGATATCAGAAAGTTTAAAATTAACTTATATTTTTCAGTTTTTATACTGAAGAATATAAGTTATGTATTAATAAATATAACTGAAATCATTGTTAAGGTTATTTTTTTTAGTAAATATCAAAGTTTCGTTATACTATTAAAAATAATAGGACTATTATATAGATATGCTATAATATTATTTGAAATAATACATAAATTAGGGGGCTAATATGAGATTCGTAATAGTAACAGGTTTATCAGGTGCAGGAAAAACAGAAGCTACAAAAAGCTTAGAAGACATAGGATATTTTTGTGTAGATAATTTACCACCAAAGCTTATTCCTAAATTTGCAGAAGCATGTAATACAGGACAAATAAGTAAAGTTGCTTTGGTAATGGATATAAGAGGTGGAGTATTTTTTGATGATTTATTTGAGTCCTTAGAATATTTAAGAAAAAATAATTTTAAGTATGAAATATTATTCCTTGATTGTTCAGATGAGGTTTTAGTAAAAAGATTTAAGCAAAATAGAAGAAGCCATCCTTTATCTCCTAATGGAAGAGTTTTAACTGGAATAAATATTGAAAGAAAGAAGTTAAGAGAAGTTCAAGATAAAGCAGATATAATAATAGATACATCAAAATATCCTATTAAGGACTTAAGAGAAAAAATAAATGAATATTTTGGAGATAAATCAATAGAAGAGGAGATTTCTATAAGTGTTTTAAGTTTTGGATTTAAGTATGGAATACCTGTAGATTCAGATTTAGTATTTGATGTAAGATTTATTCCAAATCCATTTTACATACCAGAATTAAAGCCATTATCAGGAATGGATGAACCAGTAAAGGAATATGTTTTAAAGCAACAAGAAACAAAGGACTTTTTAGAAAAGCTTAATGATATGTTAAAATTTCTTATTCCTAACTATGCAAAGGAAGGAAAAAAACAACTTATTGTTTCAATAGGATGTACTGGAGGAAGACACCGTTCAGTTGCAATAGCTAATGCTGTTTATGAAGAACTTAAAAAAGAAGACTTTAATACTTCAATAGAACATAGAGATATAAATGAAGATATCCATAAGGGAGTTAAAAAACTATGAGGTTTACAGATTGGCTTAAGCCTG
Organism: uncultured Eubacteriales bacterium; assembly: GCA_900317445.1. Classification (GTDB taxonomy): domain Bacteria; phylum Bacillota; class Clostridia; order Clostridiales; family Clostridiaceae; genus Clostridium. Next base: position 2,268 of record ONGV01000047.1, read on the forward strand.
GCATTAAGGTAAAAAGATGGTTAGCCTTTGGAGTTTTAGGAGTTCTTCTTATAGTATTTGGAATTATAGAACTTATAAACAGAAGAGAATATACAGTTGCTTTTAAAATGTTTTATATTACTCTTATATTTACAGGAGTATTTGTTATTTATCTATCTACAGTAGAAATTATGAAGTCTGTAATTTATTTAGTTAATAAAGGAGAAATAAAAGTAGCTTTAAATAGTAGTAGAATAGAATCTCTTATTGGAGAAAAAAGGCTTTTAATAAAAGGACCTAAAATAGTTGTTATAGGTGGAGGAACAGGTCTTTCTACAATGCTTAGAGGACTTAAATATTATACTTCAAACATAACAGCTATTGTTACTGTTGGAGATGATGGAGGAGGTTCTGGAAAATTAAGAGAGGATTTAGGAATGCTTCCTCCAGGTGATATAAGAAACTGTATATTAGCCTTAGCAGATACAGAACCAATTATGAAGGAACTTCTTCAATACAGATTTACAGAGGGAAATTTAAAAAATCAAAGTTTTGGTAATTTATTTTTAGCAGCAATGGATGGTATATCTGATAATTTTGAAGATGCAGTACAAAAAATGAGTTCAGTTTTAGCTGTAACAGGAAAGGTTATTCCTGTTACTTTAGATGATATGCAACTAAAAGCAGTTTTGAAAAATGGAAATGTTGTAAAGGGAGAATCTCAAATACCTAAAGAGGCAATAAAACAAAAGTCTCCTATAGAACGTCTTATGCTTGAACCTGAAGATGCAGTTCCTTTAAAAGAAGCTTTAGATGCTATAAAAGAGGCAGATGCAATTGTAATGGGGCCAGGAAGTCTTTATACAAGTGTTATTCCTAATCTTCTTGTAAATAAAATAAGTTCAGCAGTAAGAAAAAGTAAAGCTTATAAAGTTTATATATCAAATATAATGACTCAGCCTGGAGAAACTGATGGATTTACTGCTTCAGATCATTTAAAAACTATTCAAAAGTATGGTGGCAAGGACATAGTAGAATGTGTTATTGCAAACTGTGGAGCAATTTCTGATGAACTTAAGGAAAAGTATAATAAAGAAGGAGCAAAGATTGTTGAACTTGATGAAGAAAATATAAAGAATCAAGGCGTTGATTTAATTGTAGGTAACTTAATTAAAATGGAAAGTGGTTTTATAAAGCATGATGCAGATTATTTAGCACAAATATTAGTAGAAACTATTATGGAAAAGCATTTATTATATGATAAAAAGAAAATTATTGAATATATGTATTTATCTCAACGTATAAAACAAAGGGAAAAAGAGGAAAATAGTAAAGGAGAAAGTTAGATGTCATTTTCAGCAAAGGTAAAAGGAGAGTTAGGTAGATATACAGAAATGAGCAGAGAAGAGGCCTTAGCTCAAATTTCAGCTATGATGAAGGTAAGTGGAACTATAGGATTTAATGGAAAAGGATTATCTTTTAAGATAACTACAGAAAATCCTACAAGTGCAAGACTTGTATTTACACTTTTAAAAGAGCACTTTCAAATACATTCAAAACTTATGGTTAAAAAGAGTAATTCTTTAAAAAAGAATAACATTTATATGGTTGTTATTGATGAACAAATGGGAGTTAGAGAGCTTCTTAAAGAAACAGGAATATTTAAAGAAGTTGATGGTGGAATTACTCTTGATTATAGAATTGATGAAAAAATGGTAGAAACAGATGATGAAAAAAGGGCATATATAAGAGGTGCCTTTTTAGGTGGAGGAAGTGTAACAAATCCTGAAAAAAACTATCACCTTGAATTTGTTACTCATAGTGAAGAATATGCACAGGATTTGTGTGAATTAATTAATAGCTGTGGATTAAATTCTAAGGTTATTCAAAGAAAGAATTCTTTTATTGTTTATATAAAAGAAGGAGAGCAAATTGTGGATATATTAAACATAATGGGTGCTCATTCTTGTCTTTTAGAACTTGAAAACATAAGAATTATGAAAGAGATGCGAAATAATGTAAATAGACTTGTAAATTGTGAAACAGCTAATCTTTCTAAAACTGTTAATGCAGCAGTAAGACAGGTTGAAAGCATTAAAATTATTCAATCTAAAATAGGACTAAAAAGACTTCCTCAAAATCTTAGAGAAATTGCAGAACTTAGACTTGAATATCCTGATGAATCTTTAAAGGAATTAGGTGAAATGCTTGATCCTCCAGTTGGAAAATCTGGAGTTAATCATAGATTAAGAAAAATTGAAAAAATAGCAGAAGAATTAAGAAGTGAAATTTAAAGGAAGTGATAAGGTGGGAGAAAAAAAGTTTTGTCATCTTCATCTTCACACAGAGTATAGTTTGCTTGATGGTTCAGGAAAAATATCTAAAGTCATAAAGCAAGCTAAAGAATTAGGAATGGATAGTGTGGCTATTACAGACCATGGAGTTATGTATGGATGCGTAGATTTTTATAAAAAGGCTAAAGAAGAAGGTATTAAGCCTATTTTAGGCTGTGAAATTTATGTAGCAGGAAAGTCTATGCATATAAAAACTCCTGATAAGGAAAACCACACCTATCATTTAGTCCTTCTTGTGAAGAATGAAACAGGGTATGAAAACTTAATGAAGATAGTCTCCGAAGGCTCTATAAATGGTTTTTACTATAAGCCTAGAGTTGACCATGATTATTTAAGAGAGCATAGTGAAGGACTTATTGCATTAAGTGCTTGTTTAGGTGGAGAAGTTCAAAATTATATTTTAAAAGGAAATGAAGAAAAAGCAAGAGAAATAGCTTTATTATATAAAGATATTTTTAAAGATGGTTTTTATTTAGAACTTCAAAACCATGGTCTTGAAGAAAATAGAAAGGTTAATGAATTTAATATTAAGTTATCTAAAGAACTTGATATTCCTCTTGTAGCAACTAATGATGTTCATTATGTAAAAAAAGAGGATGCAAAGGCACATGATATTTTATTATGTATTCAAACTGGAAAAACAATAAATGATGAGAATAGAATGAGATATCCTTCAGAAACATTTTATTTGAAGTCTCCA
>ONGV01000011.1 GCA_900317445.1 uncultured Eubacteriales bacterium
TTTACTATTTCAAAATAGAGCTTTATGAAGAAGGAAACAAAATAAAATTTATATATTTATAACTTTTTATAAGTTTTATGCAACGGAGCTACATTAACTAAAAACGAAAATATTTGTGTAAAAGTATTGGGAAGTAGTGGACAAATTTTAAATAATTTATTCAATGAAATTTTGAAAAAAATATAATAAATAGAAGGTACAAGAGTGAATAAACCTTGTACCTTTTACTTTATATTTGAAAGTGTTTTTATATCACTTATAATATCTTCAATCATATCTTTTATTTGAAGTTTAGAGGTATTAGGAATATAAATATTATTTTTTTTCATTGGAAGTATATATTTTTTACAACTCATATTTATAATATATTTACAAATCATAGGAGTAAGCTCTTGATTATCTTCACTTCTTATAAGTACATCAATAGTTGAAATAACAGCATCTATTTTGTTAGTTTTGCAAAAATCACATATAGAACGTTCTCCACTAATTCCAACATTAGCTCCTGATTTAACCATTTTAGAGGTAGCATAGCTATTAGTACCAAGAGCTATTATATAAATATCTTTTATATTTTCTTTATGAATTTTTTTTATAATAGCTTGTCCGATACCAGCACCATTAGTATCTAGTACAGCGATTTTCATTTATATTACCTCCAATTGATATTTAGAATAAATTTAGTAATGTAAATAAGATTTTAATTAATACTAACATTATAATATAGTATAATTGTTAGTGTAAAGAATTTAAAAATTTTGAGGTGACATATGAGTTTCAAAATAGTTAAACAAAACTTTAATAATAAAGAAGATTGTAGTAGTGATATAAAAAAGAAATTAAAAGAAAAAAATATATATATGATAAATGTTATGGGGTCTCCAGGAGCAGGAAAGACAAGCTTAATAATTGAGCTTATAGATAGACTTAGAGACGAATTTAATATAGCCATTATAGAAGGAGATATAGCAGGACAAGTTGATGCAGAAAAAATAGATGCAGAAAAAATACCTGTTATTCAACTTAATCTTAATGGAGCATGTCATATAGAGCCAACTGCAATTAGAGATGTATTGGGATTTTTTGATTTAAATAAAATAGATTTAATTATTGTAGAGAATATAGGAAATTTAGTTTGTCCAGCAGAATTTGATATTGGAGAAGACTTAAGAATTGCTGTGTTAAGCATACCAGAAGGAGATGATAAAGTAGAAAAATATCCATTATTATTTTCAAAAAGTGAAATATTAGTTTTAAGCAAATATGATACAATAGAGTATTTCAATTTTGATGAAAAGAAAGCTATAAGTGATATGGGTGATTTAAATAAATCATTTAATGTTTTTAAAACTTCAAATAAAACAGGTAAAGACTTTGATTTATTAAGTGAATGTATAAAAAATAAAATTAAAAATAAGAATTTCTTATAAAAGTTGACATAATATTAAATTTTGATTAGTATATTTTTGTAGGTCACGAAGATTTACATTTTTATAAAAACTAGTACTTTATTATTATATTATTATAGCCACGAAGGTTAATTGTTTTTAAAAGCAACAACTTTCGTGGTTTTTATTTTTACATATATAAAAGGAGATGATAATATGCATATGTCAGATGCACTTATATCACCAGCAGTAGCTGGAGTTATGGCAACAGCATCAGCAGGATTAATAGCTTATTCTGTTTATAAAACAAAGGATGAGCTAGAAGAAAAGAAAATTCCACTTATGGGAGTGATGGGAGCTTTTGTTTTTGCAGCTCAAATGATTAATTTTACCATTCCAGGTACAGGGTCTAGTGGACATATAGGAGGAGGATTGCTTTTATCTTCCATTTTAGGACCAGCACCAGCTTTTTTAGTTATGTCAACGGTACTTATTATTCAGGCATTATTTTTTGCAGATGGAGGGATATTGGCTTTAGGTTGTAACATATTTAATATGGGATTTTATGCATGTATGATTGCATATCCACTAATATTTAAGCCTATTATGAAAAAAGGATTTTCAAAAGGAAAAATAATTATAGCCTCTATTTTAGCATCAGTAATTGGACTTCAACTTGGAGCTTTTAGCGTTGTTATAGAAACTTTATTATCAGGAAGAACAGAGCTTCCATTTACTTCTTTTGTATTACTTATGCAACCTATACATTTAGCAATTGGTATTGGAGAAGGAATAATAACTGCAGGAGTTTTATGTTTTATACATAGTACAAGACCAGAAATTTTAGAATATGAGGTAAGTGGAAAAAAATTAGGCTTGTCAATAAGTTTAAAGAAAGTTACAATTACTATGGTGGTTTTAGCAGCTTTAGTAGGTGGAGTTTTATCTTTATATGCTTCAAGCTATCCAGATGGACTTGAGTGGTCAATGGGAAATATAATTGGCGAGGAAGAACTTCAAGCAGAAGGAGAAGCTTATGAAAAGGCTGAAAACATACAAGAAACTACTTCATTTATGCCAGATTATAATTTTAAAAATGCAGATGAGGATTCATCAATTGGTACTAGTGTAGCAGGAATAATTGGTGGAGCTTTAACATTAGGATTTGCTTTTTTAATTGGATTTATTATATCTAAAATAAAAAAGAACAAGGTAGCAATGAATTAAATAATATTAAAGAAGGGGTGAAGTTATGGCAAAAATAGATGATTTATCTACAATAAGTAAGCTAGAGGACTTAGCAGATAATAAATCAATAGTCCATAATCTTCATCCTTTATCTAAAATAATTCTTACATTAATTTATTTAATAGCAGTAACTTCTGCACCTAAATATGATGTAAGTTCTCTCATGATATTTGTGCTTTATCCTGTAATAATGATAGAGCTTGGAGATACACCTAAGAAATTATTATTTAAAAGAGTTTTAGTTGCTATTCCTTTTTCTTTATTTGCAGGTATATCTAATATAATTCTTGATAGAAAAATAGCTTTTGTTTTTTGTGGGATAGGAATAACTTATGGAATTCTATCTTTTTTTTCAATAATGATAAAAACAATACTAACAGTAGCAGCAGTGCTTATACTAGTAGCAACAACTCCTATTCCAGAAATATTTAATCAGCTTATTAAGTTAAAAATACCTAAAATTATTGTAACTCAGTTATTGCTTACATATAGATATATATATGTAATTTTACAAGAAAGTAGCAATATGTACACAGCATATAAGTTAAGGAATAATGGGGGAAAAGGAATAAAGCTTAGTGATATGGGAGTTTTTATTGGACAAATTCTTTTAAAAAGTTTTAATAGAGCTGAAAGAGTATATGATGCCATGAAATGTAGGGGATTTAATGGAGAATATCCAACAACTAATAATAGAAGTATTACAGTAAAGGAAGTTATATGTACAATAATTATAAGTTTAATTTTCATATTATTTAGATTTGTTAATATAAGTTATTTAATTGGGGAAATTTTATAAAGTTGGGTGTAAAAAGTGTTAGAGATAAAAAATTTAAATTATAGTTATCCAGATGGAAAAGAAGCTTTAAAAGACATAAATATAAAAATAGATAATAATGAGACAATAGCAATAGTTGGTGCAAATGGTGCTGGAAAATCAACTCTTATAAAAACTATAGTTGGAATATTTTTAACAACTCAGGGCGATATAATAGTTGATGGAGAGAAGGTTACAAAGAAAACATTAAGCAGTATAAGAAAAAAAGTTGGTGTGGTATTTCAAAATCCAGATGACCAACTATTTATGAATAAGGTTTATGATGATATAGCTTTTGGACCAAGAAATTATAAACTTAATGAAGAAAAAGTAAAAGAAAAAGTAGATAAGGTTATGAAAGAGCTTAATATTGAAAATCTTAAAGATAGGTCACCTAATAATCTTTCAGGAGGAGAAAAAAGAAAGGTGGCAATAGCAACAGTATTATCAATGGAACCTTCAATAATATTATTTGATGAACCAACTTCATTTTTAGACCCAAAAGGAAAAAGAATATTAATAAAAATCTTAAAGGGTATAAATACAACAAAGATAATTGCAACTCACGATTTAGATATGGTAAAAGATATTTGCAAGAGAGTAATTGTACTTAAAGATGGACAAGTAGTTGCAGATGGGAATCCAAAAGAAATATTTAGTGATATAGAGTTTATGGAAAAATGTGAGCTTGCTTAAAGGCAAGCTTATTTTTTTATATTTATAAAAAAATAAAAATTTGTTATTATTTACTATGTAGTAAATATGTAACTAATTAAGTGTATAATTAATATAAAAAGGGGAGCAAAAAATATGTTAAAGAAAAAAGTTATATCAATAATGTTATTAGCATTAGGACTATCATTAGTTGGATGCGAAACAAGAGAAATAACCCTAATACAAAATAATAATAGTAAATTAGAAACTGAAACAATTACCGATATAGACAATGAGATTCCTAGTGAAACATCAACTAGCACAAGTAATACAAGTATAAAGAATGAAGAGAATGTTTTAGCTGAAACAAAAACATCAGAAAGCAATGTAAGTGAAACAAGTAATAATGTAAATATAGAAAAAAATAGGAGTGTTGTAGATAATAGTGGAGCTGTAACTCAAAAAGAATTACAAAAAAACCAAGATTATTTTAATAAGATTGAAAATAATGGATTTTTATGTAGCGAATATAATAGTGTAAAAGATATATCTCTTGTTCAACTAGTATATAATGGAGCAGGAATAGATGAAAAAATGACAGAAGAAGAAAAGGCAGATTATAAAGATGAAATTTATACAGATATAATTAAAATACCTAGAAAAGCTTTAGAGGAAGTAACAAAAAGTAAATTAAATATTGAACTAACATCTATAAATGGCTATGAAGAATTTAAGAAAAATTATTATTCAGAAAAATATGATTGCTACTATCTTCAACATGGAGATACAAATTATCAACAAGTTGAATTTTTAAGTGGAGAAAAAAATGATGATGGTACATATACATTTATTTATAATGGATATTCTCACACTACTTTTACACAACAAGAATTTAAATTAAAATGTTATATAAATAATGATGTATATACCATAATATCAAATATACCAAACAATTAATATGAAAATATGGAGCTAATACATAATAGTTATTTTATGTATTAAGCTCCATTTTAGTTTATAAAATATTTTATGCAATTATATCCTCAAATTTAGCATTAATAGCTTTTGCAACCTCTTTAGGATTTGCTTCTATTTGTAAGCCTATTTTGCCACCACTAAAAATGATTTTCTCTAGATTTTCAGCTGATTTATGAAAGAAAGTTTTATATAATTTTTTCATAGCTAAAGGAGAACAGCCTCCTCTTATGTAACCAGTATGCTTATTTATATCCTTAACATGAATCATTTCAACATTTTTTTCACCAGCAACCTTTGCAGCTTTTTTTAAATTCAATTCTTCAGCCACAGGAAGAACAAATACATAAAGTTCTTTAGAGTGACCTTGAACAACTAAGGTTTTAAAAACCATGTTAACATCTTCATTAAGCTTATTTGCCACAGCAACTCCATCTATTTTTCCATCCTTACAGTCATATTCATAAGTATTATAAGGAATTTTATTCTTATCTAAAAATCTCATAGCATTAGTTTTTTGCATATTTTTTTCACCTCTAAAATATTTCTTAATTTAATTATGATAAACATTTATAAAAAGTCAATATTGTAATAAAGTATGTAATATATTTAAATTCTTAGTAAAAAAGTAATAAATAAAGTTAAATAAATCAATTTATATGTTATAATAGCACATAGCAATATTAAAAAAGTGAGGTAGAAATTATTGATAACTGTATCAAATGTTAGTTTAAGATTTGGTGGACGTAAATTATTCGAAGACGTAAATATTAAATTCACTCCAGGAAACTGTTATGGAGTTATAGGAGCAAATGGAGCTGGAAAGAGTACATTTTTAAAAATTCTTTCTGGAGAAGTTGAACCAAACACTGGAGAGGTTATATTAGCTCCAAATACAAGAATGTCTGTTTTAAAACAAGACCATTATCAATATGATGATTATCAAGTTTTAGAAACAGTAATTATGGGGAATGAAAGATTATATCAAATAATGAAAGAAAAAGATGCTTTATATGCAAAACCAGACTTTAGTGATGAAGATGGAATAAAAGCATCAGAATTGGAAGCAGAATTTGCTGAACTTAATGGATGGGAGGCAGAAGCAGAAGCTTCATCACTATTACAAGGGTTAGGAATAGGGACAGAGGAACACTATAAAAATGTTTCTGAATTAACTGGTTCTCAAAAGGTAAAAGTTCTTTTAGCACAAGCCTTATTTGGAAATCCAGGAGTTTTGGTTTTAGACGAACCTACAAA